>NZ_JBXAMS010000013.1:0-182935 GCF_058800905.1 Pseudomonas sp. GW822-FHT04C11
CGATCCGTACGACTCCGACGCGTAAAGCACAACCTTGTGGCGAGGGAGCTTGCTCCCGCTGGAGCGCGAAGCGGTCCTAAGACCATTCGATGCGGTTTTGCTGGAGGACCGAGTGAAGGGGTTACGACTGCTGCGCAGCCGAGCGGGAGCAAGCTCCCTCGCCACAAGGGATTGTCGGCTGTCAGACAGTCCGTCAGGTTTCTCACCCGCATTTTACGGCTGCCAGTAACTCTTCTCCCCACTCAACTTCCGCTCGAGAAAACTCGCTGCGCTGATCAGTGCCAAGTGGGTCAGCGCCTGTGGTGTGTTGCCCAGGTGCCGTGCGTGGCTGTCGAACTCTTCGGCGTAGAGTCCGAGCGGGTTGGCGTAGCGCAGCAGTTGTTCGAACTCCAGGTGCGCTTTTTCGACCATACCGGCGCGAGCCAGGCACTCGATGTACCAGAACGAGCAAGCGGCGAACGCGCCCTCGGTGCCGGGCAGGCCATCGATCTGGCTGTCGTCGTTGTGGTAGCGGTACACCATGCCGTCGCGCACCAGGGTTTTCTGGATCGCTTGCAGGGTCGACAGCCAGCGCGGGTCCCTGGCGCTGACGAAGCGCACCAGCGGCATCAGCAACATCGAACCGTCAAGCGCGGTGCCGCCGATGTGCTGGACGAAATGCCCATGTTCGTCGCTCCAGAAGTTGTTCCAGATGTCGGCGTAGATCGCTTGGCGGGTCTGATCCCAACGGGCGAACGGGGCGGGCAGCGAGCGTTTCGACGCGAGACGGATGGCCCGGTCCAGTGCCACCCAGCACATCAGCCGTGAATGCAGGAAATGATGCTGCTCGCCACGCATTTCCCAGATGCCGACATCCTCTTGCTGCCAGCTATCGCAAACCTGATCGACCACCTTGATGGCATGTTGCCAACTCTCATGGGAAATGGCCTCACCGTACTTGTTGACCAGGTACACCGCGTCCATCAACTCGCCGAAAATATCCAGCTGAGCCTGCTCGTAGGCCTGATTGCCGATACGTACCGGCTTGGCGTTGCTGTGACCGGACAAGTGCGCGAGTTCGATTTCCGGCAGCTCCTGACGACCGTCGATGGCATACAGGACGTTGAGCTTCATCGCTTTGCCCTGGCAGTCGCTCATCCGTCCGTGCAACCAGCGCATGTAGGCGTTGGCTTCATCGACAAAGCCCAGGCGCATGAAGGCATAGACGGTGAAGGAGGCATCGCGGATCCAGGTGTAGCGATAGTCCCAGTTGCGGGCGCCGCCGGGTATTTCCGGCAGGCCGAAGGTCGCGGCAGCGAGGATCGCGCCGTGTTTGCGCGAGGTCAGCAGTTTCAGCGCCAGCGCCGAGCGGTTGACCATTTCGCGCCAGCGTCCGCGGTAATTGGATTGCCCGATCCAGTCGCGCCAGAACTTCAGTGTGCGTTGCAGGCACAGGTCACTGTTTTCATCCTTGAAGCGTGGGTCGTCGAGGGCGCCGAGGAGAAATTCGGCGCTCTGGCCCTGTTTGAGGCTGAACGTGGCGACGGCGGCGTCTTGTGCAACTTGCATCGGTTGATTGGCGCGCAGGCGTAAACCTGGCTGCTGGGCGGCTTCGAAGCAGACGTCTGCGCCGTCGGTCCGCGCTGTGGTCTGCGCTCGGGCGTAGTCATGGCGCACCGCGCAATGCAGGTGGAACGTGGCGTGGCCACTGACCAGCCGCACACGACGGATCAACAGGGGCAGGGCGTCGTCGTTGTCGCCGACCGGCAGCAGATCGGTGATTTCCACCACCGCTTGTTCACTCAACCAACGGGTTTGCAGCACGTTGGTGTCGGGCAGGTAGATTTGCTCGCGCCGGGCATCGGGCAGGTCGGGTGCCAGTTGGAAAATCCCCGCGTCCGGGGTGTCCAGCAATGAGCAGAAAATCGACGGGCTGTCGAATTCCGGCCAGCAGAAAAAGTCCACGCTGCCCTTGTCGTTGACCAACGCTGCGCTGCGCATGTCCCCGATGATGCCGTGGGCGTCGATAGCGCTTTGTCGCTCGTTGTAATGATCAGCCATTGCTGTGTCACTCCGGATAGAGACATAGGCCGCCATCGATGAACAGTGTGCTGCTGACGAGATGTGCCTATCACTCAGCTTTCGACGGGCGGGCATATCAGGTGACTGGCGCAAGGTGGCTTGAGTTCATGTTTGGCGGGCTTATTTGTGGTTTTTTACTACCTGGACGCTTTATGGCAAGTTGCACGCCTCAGCAGAGGATGGAACCGGATGGCAAATCCCTATCAAGCGCTATTCAACGCCCCTGGCAGCCGCGCCTTTGTGCTGGCGGGAATGGTCGCGCGCATGCCGATCTCGATGACCGGCATCGGCCTGATCACCATGCTTTCGCAGTTGCAGGGCGGTTACGCGTTGGCCGGGTCAGTGGCGGCGACCTTTGCCTTGGCCACGGCGTTTTGCGCGCCACAGGTGTCGCGCATGGTCGACCGTTTTGGTCAGGGCCGGGTGCTGCCGGTTTCGGCCTTGGTCGGCGGTTGCGCGTTGTTGTTGCTGTTGCTCTGTACACGATTGCAAGCGCCGAACTGGACACTGTTTGTGTTCGCCGCGCTGGCCGGTTGCATGCCGAACATGTCGGCGATGGTCCGGGCGCGCTGGACCGAGCTGTATCGTGGTCAACCGCAGTTACAAACCGCCTATGCGCTGGAGTCGGTGCTGGATGAGGTGTGTTTTATCGTCGGACCGCCACTCTCGGTGGGGCTGTGCGTGGTGGTGTTTCCCGAGGCCGGGCCGTTGGTGGCGTTGCTGATGTTGGCGATTGGGGTGAGCGCGTTTGTGTTGCAGCGCAGCACCGAGCCGTCGGTGCATCCGCATGACGCCGATCAACCGGGTTCGGTCGTGGGTTCAGGGGATATACGCCTGTTGATGCTGTTGATGGGCGCCATGGGCACCATCGTCGGGGTGGTGGATGTGGTCAGCGTGGCCTTCGCCCAGCAGCAAGGCCAGCCAGCAGCGGCGAGCATCGTGCTGTCGGTGTATGCCATCGGCTCGTGCCTGGCCGGGTTGGCGTTCGGCGCGTTGAAACCCGAAGTGCCGTTGCCGCGTTTGTTTCTGTACGGCGGAGTGGCGACGGCGCTGACCACGCTGCCGTTGCTGCTGGCGGGGAACATTCTCGGGTTGTCGCTGGCGGTGTTTGTTGCCGGGCTGTTTTTCGCACCGACGTTGATTGTCGCCATGGGGTTGGTGGAGCGCATCGTGCCACCCGCCAAACTCACGGAAGGCCTGACCTGGCTGATCACCGGCCTGAGCATCGGCGTGGCGATCGGCGCAGCAGGTTCCGGCTGGCTGGTGGATGCCTTCGGCGCACGCAGCGGGTTCTGGCTGTCGATTGCGGCGGGGGCGGTGGTGCTGGGTTCGGCCATCCAGAGTTATCGACGACTCAAATGAACATTGGCGTCAGCTGACTCAAATCCATGGATAGGCGATAAACCCGTAGGAGCAAGGCTTGCCCGCGAAGCGAACACCGCGATTTTTCAGGTATTACGCGTCATCGTTCATCGCGGGCAAGCCACGCTCCCACATGTACGGCGACTAATTTGTGTTGGGCGTCATTCTTTCCCCTTACCGGCCAGCGATGACGTGCGCGCCTTTGGCAATGATGAAGTGGAAATCGAAGCCACCCTGGCAACCACCTCGGTTGACGGGGACGAACTGGATGCGCTTGTGGCACGAATCTCCCTCTCACCCTTGGTTCAACAGGCGTTCTGGAGCCCGAGTACGACCGAGTGACCGACCGATGAGTGGCACTGACTTGCAGCGTTGGCTGAAGTTGTCATCGGTGCGACAGCAAAAAAATTAAAAGTCGATGGAACTGTTTCTTTCAGAAATGTCCTACAGAAACCCCCGCGGCATTGCCCTTAGTCTGAGGCGCTCTTGATAAGGGTGGGCGTAAACAGCCGCACCGTCATTGTAGGGTCAATCAACCATGCCGAATAAAGCGTTACGTATCCTGATCGCCGATGAGCAGCATTTTCATCGCATGAAAATCGAGCGCAGGCTGAATCAGCTCGGTTACTACCGAATTGCCCCCGTGCACTCCCTTGTAGAGCTGCTCAGCGTTGTCGAATACGGCTGTGAGCCGTTTGATCTGGTGATCATCAATGCAACCTTGTGTACCGGGACCGGCCTGGACCTGGTGGCGTTCTGCCAAGACAACCAGCAGATCTGTCATACGTTGATCTACGATGCCCAGAAAGCCGGCTTGCCCGCGTTGTTTGCCGTCCAGCAGCACAACGTGCGGATCAGCCAGGATCGCGTACCGGACCAGGAAACCCTCGAAGGGCTGATGAGTCGCGTCGATATACCGGCTCACGGTTCCCGGCGTGGGCACGCCCGGCAGCAGGGCGGTTTGCGCGCCTGAGGCACACGACCGTTGGTCTGAACTGTCAACTTTGACAGGTAGTTTCGCCCAGTTCCTCGTGCAACAGTCGTTGCGCAGCCGTTGTGTCAGCCTTGGCAAATGCCATGGGCGGCACGCCGGGGTTTTTGGGCGTTTCTACAGGAGTTGCCATGCTGTCAGTGCTGATCGCGGATGATCATCCGGTTGTTGTGGCCGCTGTCAAAATGCTGCTTGCGGCACTCAAGGATTCCAATGGCAGAGAGATGTTCCAGACCATTCTGGAATCATTCAATGGTGTTGAGGCCCTGCAGACGATCCTTACCCAGTCACCTGATCTGGTGGTGCTGGATCTGAATATTCCCAGGCTTGGCGGGTTGGAACTGCTGAGTCGTCTGCAGCGCGATCAGTCACTTTCCCGGGTTGTGGTCTTCACCTCCTGTGAGCCGAGGTTCTATGTCGACCGCTGCATGAGAGCCGGGGCCTTGGGCTTTGTCTCGAAAACCAATGACCTGCAAGAGCTGCGTAAAGCCGTTCAAGCGGTGATGTCTGGCTATATGTATTTCCCTCAACTGGACTCCAGCTCAGTGAGTCTGGATCCGCTGCAACTCAACGAGTCGCAGATGATCGGGAAACTCTCCGACCGTGAACTGAGCATCTTTCGATACCTGGCGCTCGGCTTTAGCAACAAGGAAATCGCTAAAGCCATGAACCTCAGCCACAAGACCATCAGTACCTACAAAACCCGTTTGATCGCAAAGCTCAATGTGAAATCCCTGGTTCACTTGAGAGAATTCGCCATACGCAATCAGCTGATCTGAATGCATATGCGCCTGCGTGTATGGCTGGTTGCATTGACGTTGTTCAGTCCGTGGTACGCGGCGAACACCTTTGCGCAAGAACCTGAACCCCTGCATCTACTGGGACGCTCGACTGTTGAGGGTTACCGCGTCGAACTGGCACCGGCCGACTGGCGCTGGTTAAGGGATAAGGGCAGCTTGCGATTGGGCGCTTCGGCGCCGGATTACCCGCCGTTCGAGAGCACGATCAACGACTACGATTTTGAGGGCATCACGGCTGATTTTGCAGACCTGCTCGCCCAATTGCTGCGCATCAAGGTTGAGGTGACGCGTTACGAGTCTCGCGAGGCTGTAATTAACGCGTTAAAGCGGGGAGAGATTGATCTGCTGGGGACCGCCAACAACTTTGAAGCGGCCGATCCGCAGCTTCTGATGTCGCGTGCCTATGCAGAAGATGCTCCCGTTCTGGTCGCGAAGGAGGGTGACAGCGCCAGGCTGACAGAAGATCTTTCAGGGGTGCGGGTAGCCATGCTCGATCATTATCTGCGGCCTGAAGCTGTCAAGGAGAGTTACCCCGAAGCCCGGCTAAGACTCTATCCCTCGACATTGAGTGCCATTGGCGCCGTGGCCTTTGGGCGCGCGGATGCCTACCTCGGTGACTCCATCAGTGCTCGCTACCTGATCAACAACAATTACCTGAATAATGTGCGGTTGACGCAATTTGCCCGAATGGAAGTCAACACATTCGGGTTCGCCGTGAGTGCCGAGAACACCCGTTTGCGCCGCATCACCGATGCCGCTCTGGCGGTGATCCCAGAGCAGGAACGCATGACCATCCTGCGTCGCTGGAGCTCCGGCGGCAGTTTCAGCAACCCGCAGCGCGTACAGTTGAGTGCCAGCGAACAACGCTGGCTCGACCAGCATCCACGTGCCAGGGTCGGGGTTATCAGCGACTTTGAACCACTTTCGTTTTATGAAAAAGAAGGCCGGTTCAGTGGCCTTAGCGCAGAGGTCCTGGACAGAATCAGCCTGCTCACCGGGTTGAAATTCGAACCGCTGCGCAGCGAGTCATTGAGTGAGCAACTCGATCAACTCAAACGCGGAACAGTCGACTTGTTGGCGGTGATGACGCCGAGCATCGAACGCCAGGCAGAGCTGCGTTTCACGCGACCGTATCGGGTCAGCCCCTTTGTGCTTGTCAGTGCTGTGGGCGCCAAAGCCCCCAAGACCCTGGACGATTTAGCGGGTAAACGCCTGGCAATTGTCCGTGGTAACGCTCTGCATGAATTCATTCGGGTCAATGCACCGGGTGTGCTCTTCATCGAAGCGGAAAGTCCCGCCCAGGCGATGGCAATGGTGGCCAGCGGGGCGGCTGATGCTGCCTTGAACTCGTTGATCAGTGCGCGCTACATGATTGGCCGGTACTACCGCAACACGCTTCAAGTGACCAGCACTGTCGGCACCGAACCGGCACACATCAGCTTCGCGACCAACCGTGGAGCCCTTGAACTCTACTCAATTCTCAATAAAGCCCTGTTAAGCATTCCCCCGGAAGAAATGGACGAGTTGGCCAACCGCTGGCGCAATGAACTGCCGGTGGATGACAGCTACTGGTCGCGTCACCGCACGTCCATCCTTCAGGGTTTTTTGGCCGCAGGACTGTTGCTGCTGTTGGCGCTGGGCTGGATTGCCTACCAGCGCAACCTGATCCGCAAGCGCCAGCAATTGCTGCAACAGGTGCAGCAAGCGAGGGACGCGGCGGACGATGCCAACCGTGCCAAAACCACCTTCCTGGCAACCATGAGCCATGAAATCCGCACGCCAATGAACGCTGTGATCGGCATGCTCGAACTGGCGATGTTGCGAGCTGAAGAGGGCGTCACGGACCATCTTGCGATAGAGGTGGCGTGGAATGCCGCGCAGCAGATGCTGGAGCTGATCGGCGATATTCTGGACATCGCGCGGATCGAGTCGGGGCATTTGTCCCTGACCCCGGAACGCGCGAATCTGTTGGCGCTGGTCAGTTCGGTGAGCAAAGTATTTGAAGGCCTGGCACGGCAAAAGAACCTGCTTTGGCAGGTCGAACTGGATGCCCGTAGTGACCGCGATGTGTTGATCGACCCGATGCGTTTCAAGCAAATCGTCTCCAACCTGCTGAGCAACGCGATCAAGTTCACCCGCGCCGGACAGATCAGCCTGACGCTACGAGTAGAGCCCGCTGCCGTCCACGGGAACCTGGCGATCAGCCTGCGGATCAAGGACAGCGGGATAGGCATCAGCGAATTCGACCAGCAGCGATTGTTCAGTCGGTTTGTACAGGCCAGCAATAGCCCGCAGGATGGCCGCAGTGGCTCCGGGCTGGGCTTGCTCATTAGCCGTTCGCTGTGCGAGATGATGGGGGGGCGATTGCAATTGCGCAGCGAGCTGGGCGCGGGCACGCAAATCGACGTCAGCCTCGATGTACTGGCATTGCAGCCGCTGGCCGCGCCGCCGGTCGAGACTGTGCCACCGGAGCGAGGGCACTCGTTGAACATTCTGGTGGTTGACGACTACCCGGCCAATCGCCTGTTGCTGGTGCAACAACTGAGCCGTCTTGGGCACCGTGTGTGTGATGCCCAGGACGGTGAGCAGGGGCTCGAATGCTGGCGTGAACACACGTTCGACGTGGTGATCACCGATTGCAACATGCCGAACCTCAGCGGTTACGAGTTGGCCATGGCAATTCGTGACGAGGAGCGGGCCAATGGGGACATGCCTTGCCTGATTCTCGGTTTCACTGCCAATGCCCAGCCCGAAGAAAAGATCCGTTGCATGGAAGCCGGGATGGACGATTGCCTGTTCAAGCCCATCGGCCTGAAGGACCTGAGTGCCCGTCTGACTGGCGTGACACCGGGCATGAACTCGCGACCGCCGATCACAACGCTGCCGGCCAGCGCTGCCGAGATCGATCTCGGCAGCCTGGAGCAACTGGCCGGGCCTGACCGTAGCCTGATCAATAAACTGCTGGCTGAACTGGCCAGCAGTAATGCCAAGGATCTGGCACGGTTACAGGGCTTTTACCGCAAGCGTGACCGCATAGGCTTGCGGGAGCTGGCCCATCGGATCAAGGGCGGCGCGCAAATGGTCAAGGCCCGGCGCGTGGTCCACTGTTGCGAACAACTGGAAGTCGCCTGCGGTGGGCGCGACAACAACGTATTGAACCAGGCGGTGCAGGCCCTGCAATTCGCCATGGAGCGTTTGGCTCTGCACCTGGAGCAATAATGCTGAGCGGTTACGCTCAATCCCAATCGGGAGCGATACCTTTCGGGCTGGTCAGGCGCTGGCCGCGCTCAAGCCCGGCGATCAGCGCCATATCGGCTTCGCTCAATGTCAGCTCGCGGGCCGCCAGGTTGCTGTCGAGGTTGGCCCGTTGGGTCGACGACGGAATTACCGCGTAACCCAGTTGCATGGCCCAGGCCAGCGTGACTTGTGCCGGAGTTGCCTGATGCCGCTCGGCGATCTGTTGGATGACCGGGTCCTTCAGGACTTCGCCGTAGGCCAGGGTCATGTAGGAGGTGATCTGAATACCCCGGCTCTGGGCAAACTCGACCACTGTGCGGTTTTGCAGGTAAGGGTGCAGCTCGATCTGATTGGTCGCGATGTTGTCTGCGCCGACCGCGTCGATGGCTTGCTGCATGAGGTCGACGGTGAAATTCGACACACCGATCTGCCGGGTCAGGCCCAGCGCCTTGGCTTCCAGCAGGGCGCCCATGAATTCATGCACCGGCACCTGGTTTTCCGGGGACGGCCAGTGGATCAGCGTCAGGTCCAGATAATCGGTTTGCAGTTTGCGCAGGCTATCTTTCAAGCTGGCGATCAGCTGGTCCTTGGCAAAATTGGCGATCCAGATCTTGCTGGTGATGAACAGTTCTTCGCGGGCAATGCCGCTGGCGGCGATGGCCTGGCCGACATCGGCTTCGTTGTCGTAGATCTGCGCGGTATCGATCGCCCGGTAACCGAGTTCAAGGCCGGTGCTCACCGAATCGATGACCACCTGGCCTTGCAAGCGAAAAGTACCGAGGCCGAAGGCGGGAACAGACATGTGTGACTCCAGGGGTTGTGACGGGAATGGCCGCGAGTATCCCGGTCTGCATCCTTGAGAAAAACCGCTGAATCGGCAAAGCACTTTTTACTGAAAATCACGAATCCAGGGGGGCGTGCGCTCAAGCGATGGTGAGTGGTGTTGTGCGGGTTGCGTTCACCTCGCAATCAAACACTCCTACACTGTGCCCAATCTGTGCGATCTTCACGCCATTGGTCTTGCTGGAGTTGCTTGATGTTGTCACTGCTCACCGATCACCCGCTGTTTTGCGCCCTGGCGCTGATTTTGCTCGACATCCTGCTGTGGCGGTTGGTCAGTGTCAGTCACTGGCAGTTGGTCGTGCGGGTGGTGATTTTTGCGTTGTTCAGCGCCGTGCTGTTCAACGAAGGCATGAACCCGATGGATGTGGCGCCCTGGCCGGAGAACGTGCCGTTGCACCTGGCAGCGACCGGATTGCAGATCGGTTGGTGGCTGTTTGGCGCGCGAACCCTGACGGTATTGCTCGGCACGGTGATGATGCAACGGGTCGGGCATACTGGCCGGCTGTTGCAGGATTTGCTCGGTGCGGTGATTTTCCTGATCGCGATCATCGCTGCCCTGGCGTATGTGCTCGATTTGCCGGTCAAAGGCGTGCTGGCGACTTCCGGTGCCCTGGCGATCATCGTCGGCCTGGCATTGCAGAGCACCCTCAGCGATGTGTTTTCCGGCATCGTGCTCAACACCACCAAACCCTATCAACTGGATGACTGGATCTCCATCGACGGCACCGAAGGCCGGGTCACCGACATCGACTGGCGGGCCACGCGGCTGCAAACCTCACAGGGCAGCATGGCGGTGATCCCCAACTCGTTGGCAGCCAAGGCCAAGATCATCAACTTCAGTCGGCCCAGCGACATTTTCGGCATTACCATCAGCCTGCAACTGAGCCCTCATGCGCGCCCGCACACGGTGATCGAAGCACTGGAGCGGGCGATGCAGGGTTGCCGGCCACTGCTCAGCAAACCGGCACCGAGCGTCTCCTTGAAAAGCTCCAGCGCCAGTGGCGTGGAATACGAGATCATCGGATTTGTATCGTCCATGGGGCAAAAGCGTGAGGTGCGCAATCTGCTGTTCGATCTGGCCTTCCGGCATTTGCGTGCATCGGGCGTGAGCCTGTTGTCGACCGCAGAAACCACAACACCGCCGGGCCTTTCACGGCCACGGGCGCTGCTCGAAAGCTCGAGTATTTTTTCGACCTTGCGTTCGGAAGAGAAAGATACCTTCAGCCAGAACATGACGCTCATCACCTTCCGTGCCGGGGAAATGATCCTGCCGGCGGGAGAGGTCAGCGATCACCTGTTCATCATCGAATCGGGCGTGGTGTCAGTGGCCTTGAGCCGTGGCGGCAAAAAGTTCGAAGCCGGGCGCATGGGGCCGGGCGAGGTGATCGGCGAGGCCGGGATTCTCTCGGATGAATCGGTGCCGGCGGACTTTTCGGCCAAGACCTTCTGCACCCTGTACCGGATCGAAAAGGAATACCTCAAACCCTGTCTCGACGCCCGCCACGACATCAACGAAGCGATGCAGGCGTTACTGGATTTCCGCTTGCACACTGCACAAACCTTGACTCAGGAAGTACCAAAAGTGGTGGAAAAGAAGGGTTTTCTGCAGTGGTTGCGTAGCCGGGCGTAGGCCGTTACGGCGCCTTCACAATGTTCTCTCGTGGGAGCAATCAAAAACCCGCCAACCTCGTGAAAAGGTGGCGGGTTTTGTGTGGTCTGCGAACACTGCCCAAAGGCCGATACGGTTCCGTGGCGAGGGAGCTTGCTCCCGCTGGGTTGCGAAGCGACCCTAAAATCAGCCACCGCGAATATCCAGATAGCGCGCGATTACCGGATTACGACCGCTTCGCGGCCGAGCGGGAGCAAGCTCCCTCGCCACAATGACTGACGCCGGATTGGCTACTGCGGTGAGTTCCGTGCATCGAGGTGATCCAGCGCTCGATTCACCGCCAATCCGGCCGCAGAAACGGTCGCGCCAAAAGACGGGCGGGTCAGTCATTGGCTACCTCGACTTCTGAACAATTGGCTATTTGTGCCAATCGCCGGCAGCGCTACCGTATAGCGCATCCCCACTTGCTATGGAGCTGACCATGCAATCTCGCGTCGATTTCTACACCGCCTCGCCGGATGCCCTCAAAGCCATGATCGCGCTGGAAAGCGCGGTGACAAAACTGCCGCTGGAAAAGTCGCTGATCGAACTGGTCAAGCTGCGTGCCTCGCAAATCAATGGCTGTGCCTTTTGCGTCGACATGCACACTGCCGATGCACGCAAAGGGGGCGAGACCGAGCGCCGCCTGTATGCGGTGTCGGTCTGGCGTGAAACGCCGTTCTTCACCCCGCGTGAACGCGCCGCCCTGGCCTGGACCGAGTCGCTGACCCTGATCAGCCAGACCCACGCCCCGGACGCCGACTACGAGCTGCTGGCCAGCGCGTTCAGCCCCAGCGAAATGGTCGACCTCACCGTGGCAATCTCCACCATCAATAGCTGGAACCGCCTGGCCGTGGGCTTCCGCAAGCTGCCGCAGGCATAAGCAACCGGCCCGGGCAGGGCCCCGGCTGCACAGGCCGCCCTGCCGCCAAGGGAAATTGTGTTGTATCCTGCGCGCCCGAAACGGACCGATAGCGAACAGGACGACGCATGCTCAAATGGATAGGCAAGGTATTGGGTGGGGCCAGCGCAACGCCGGCCGCAGCGGCGAGCAACGTGCCGGGCGATGTCTGGCTGCAGCGCCTGCAGACCTACCTCGAACCCCTTGACCACTTGCCCGATAACGGCGGCCGCGCCGGCCTGGCCGAGGCGATCCTGACCTATGTGCGCCAGGGCGATGGGCCGCAGGTCCTGGCCGAACTGGGCCAGCGCTACGCCGTCGCCAATTACCTCCACATATTGAGCGGGCACGAGTGCCGGGTCGGCAGCCTCGGGCCGCAGCTGTATCACGATCTGACCGATGTCGACCCGGCCCAGCTATTGCGCTGGGCGCGGGTGCTGCAAGCCTGTCCGGCACGCCGCTTCGGCATCGCCATGGCCGACGGCAGCCATTGGCCGGAGCTGCTCCTGACCCACAGCGTCGAGCTGTTGCGCGACCCGCAGACCGATGAAACCCGCATCGTCCAGCGCATCAGCGCCCCCTTGATGGAGACCCTGCTGCTGGAGGCGCACCTGCCGCCCTCGGCGCTGCTGACCGCGTGTTTCAGCGGCTCGAATGACGCCTACCGTCAGGGCTACGGCATCTACCTGGTGCCCTATATGGACGGCTATTCGCAGTGGGTGCTGCGCCATGTCGAGGCGCTGCGGCCGTTGCTGCTGGCGGGGGACATGTACCTCAAGCACCAGGTCCTGAACCTGATGAGCGACCTCGATCCGCCGGTCATGACCGCCATGGCCGGTGAGCTGTGTGAAATGGCCTGTGGCGGCAATCGCGAAGTGCGTGAACAGGCGGCTCCGCTGCTGCTCAAGTGCCAGCGCGGCGCCCTGCAACCCCTGACCCTGATGATCCAGGGCGGCAAGCCCGAGCAGCGCGCCCATGCCCTGCGCCTGCTGTGGGCCCTGGCCAACCAGTTGGCTGACCCGCCCCTGCGCGCCGAGGCCCGGGCCCTGGCCGAAGCCGACCGTGCGGCCTCGGTGCGCGGCCTGCTCGCTGAGTGGGACGCCGAGCCTGCCCACGAGCAGGGGCCGGTCCACTACAGCGGCCCGGTGATTGATTGGGCGGTGGTGCTGACCCCTGAACGCCTGGAAGTCGTCGACCAACTGTGGGCCGACCTCAATCAGCTGATCGACCGGGATAACGAGAGCAACATCGAGTACTACGCCGCCCACCCGGAGAAAAAAACCGCCGGCAAGCCGGAGCTGTGGCCCAACTACAGCGTCGCAGCCCTGAACCAGCTCAAGGCGTTTTTGGCCTCGACCGAAGTGGTGCCGCCGGCGTCCCGTGATCTGCCGCAAGACCATAGCGAGTACTTTTCCCGCCCGGCGATGCAGGCCTTCGCCGACAGCGAGGAGTTGACGGGGGTGATGGCGTTCAAGGTCCTGGATTTCTGCAACGCCCTGGGCAGTGGCGAGGGCTGCCTGAGCAACATCAGCTGTCGCGCGTTGGAGCAAGCCTATCAACAGGACGACTCGCTGAGCCTGATGGCCCTGGCACAGATGCTCGAGGACCGTGGCCGCAACGGCGACAGCCTGCTGCAGGATTGCTTCAATGGCGGGTTCGCCGAGGATTGGGATGCCGACGCGGTGGCGCCGTATTTTGCCCTGCACCAGGGCTGGCTGGAGCAGGCGCTGGCGGCCCTGGAGGTGTATCGCACCGACGCGTTGTATGCCGCGGTGGTCAAGATGGCACCGCCGCCCGCATCGTTGATCAACCGCCTGTTCGAGATCGCCCTGGGCTCCAACCAGGGTGAGCGGGCCCAGGCCCAGCGCGCCCTGGAACAGCTGCCGGGCAAGGAGGCGCACCTGATTGCCGCCCTCGGCTCGGGCAAGTCCGAGGTCCGGCTGCTGGCCACCAAATGGCTCGGCAACCTGGGCCACCAGCCGGCGATCCCGGCCCTGGAACAGGCCCTGAAAAAGGACAAGAACGACGGCGTGCGCACCGCCATGATCGAAGCTCTGGAGCAAATGGGCCAGCCGGTGGAGCAGTACCTGGACCGCGAGCAATGGGTCATCGACACCAGCAAGGCCATGGCCAAGGGCGCGCCCAAGGACCTGGCATGGTTCCCCTGGGACGCCTTGCCCGAATTGCGCTGGGCCGATACTCAGGAGCCGGTTCCGGCCCTGGCGGCCCAGGGGCTGCTGGCCCAGGCGGTCAAGCTCAAGTCGGCGCAGCCGGGGGCGTTGCTGCGGCGCTTCTGCGGGATGTTCGAAGCCCGCGGCCGCGAGCGTTTCGGCCAGTTCGTGCTGGACACCTGGCTGGCCGAAGACACCCGGCCGATCCCGCTGGAGCAGGCCCAGCAGTTGGCCGAGCGGCATGCCACGAGCACCCTGTTTTTCATCCAGCGCTACCCGGACGACTACAAGGACAGCCCGCACCTGGGCAAGAGCCTGGACGAGCTGAGTGCGAGCTTCCTGCCGCGTTTCATGCGCCAGCCCCAAGGCTCGGCGGCGGCCAGCAAAGGCTTGCTGGCGGTGGCGGCGGCCTGCGCCGGGGCCGATGCAGCGGCGCCGGCCGGGCGTTACCTCAAGGAGTTCTATGGCACCCGCGCGTCCCAGGGCAAGGCGCTGATCGCCATGCTGGCCTGGATCGAGCACCCGTCCGCGACCCAGTTGTTGCTGTCCATTGCCAGTCGCTTCCGCACCGCAGGCTTTCAGGAAGAAGCCATCCTGCAAGCCCGGGCCCTGGCCGAACGCAACCACTGGACCCTGGCCCAGCTGGCGGACCGCACCTTGCCTTCGGCCGGCTTCGACGAGCACGGCCTGCTGGAGCTGAGTTACGGCGAACGGCTGTTCAGCGCGCGCTTGCTGGCTGACTTCAAGATCGAGCTGTACAACCCCGACGGCAAGAAAATCGCCGCCTTGCCCGACCCGCGCCAGGACGACGACGCCGACGAAGCCAAGGAGGCGAAGAAGCAGTTCGCCAGTGCCAAGAAGTCCCTGGCCAGCATCGTCAAGCAGCAGACTGAGCGCCTCTACGAAGCCCTGTGCACCGGCCGCGAGTGGCCGTACGCCGACTGGCAGCGTTACCTCAACCAGCACCCGATCATGCGCCGGCTGTTGCAGCGCCTGGTCTGGGTGCAGGTCGAGGGGGACCGGGTACTGGCCAGCTTCCGCCCGCTGGACGATGGCAGCCTGACCGATTGCGAGGACAACCCGCTGACCCTGGCCGACGACGCCCAGGTGCGCCTGGCTCATGACTCGCTGCTGGGCGCCGAGGAACTGCTCCAGTGGCAGCAGCACCTGGTGGACTACGAAGTGACGCCGCTGTTCCAGCAGTTGGGCAAGGGCGTCTATCAGTTGCCCGAAGGGCAGGGCGACGCCCATTCTATCGAAGACTTCAAGGGCCACCTGCTGGAAGCCTTCGCCCTGCGCGGCCACGCGCTGAAGCTCGGCTATACCCGGGGCGCGACCGAGGATGCCGGCTGGTTCTACACCTATGAAAAGTCCTTTGTCAGCCTCGGGCTGTCGGCCGATATCCGCTTTACCGGCAACCCGCTGCCGGAGAGCAACCGCACCGTGGCCCTGGTCGACCTGACGTTCTACCGCGGCCGCTACAGCATGCCCCTGGCCAAGGTGCCGACGATTCTGCTCTCGGAGTGCTACCACGACCTGCGCTCGATCGCCGCCCAGGGCACAGGGTTCGACCCGGACTGGGAAAAGAAAAGTGAATACTGAAAGCCTGGCACGCCACCGTAAAGGACCACGCCCATGACCCCTGCGCCTGGCGCAATGCTCAAGGCCCCGGCCGAACAGGCCCACGCCGCTGAACTGGCGCGCCTGCAACAGCACGACAGCGGCCCGCGCCCCATCGGCTGGCGCCTGTCACCGCGCGCGGTGCGCGGGTTTATCCTCGGCGACGGGCCGTTGCAGGTGCGGCGCAAGTTCTATGGCGACGATGCCCTGATCGACCGCTGTATCGTGACCCTGATGAGCAACCGTGGGTTGATGCTGGTGGGCGAGCCGGGGACCGCCAAGTCGATGCTCTCCGAGCTGCTGGCGGCGGCGATCAGCGGCCAGTCGTTGTGCACGGTGCAGGGCACGGCCGGGACCACCGAGGAACAGATCCGTTATTCGTGGAACTACGCCTTGCTGCTGGCCGAAGGTCCGACCCAGCGCGCCCTGGTGCGCGGCCCGATGTATGAGGCGATGCGCAGCGGCAGCCTGTGCCGGATCGAAGAAATCACCCGCATGCAGCCCGAGATCCAGGACAGCCTGATCAGCCTGCTCTCGGACAAAGTGCTGCACGTGCCCGAACTCAAGGACGAGGAGGCCACGGTGTTTGCCGCGCCGGGGTTCAATATCCTGGCCACCGCCAACCTGCGTGACCGGGGCGTGCATGAAATGTCCAGCGCCCTCAAGCGCCGCTTCAACTTCGAAACCGTGCGCCCCATCAGCGACCGGCGCCTTGAAACCCAGCTGGTGCGCGAGCAGACCGAAGCCTTGTTGCAACAGGCCCAGGTCAAGGTCGACTTCAGCCCTGACGTGCTCGAACTGCTGGTGACCGCGTTCAACGACCTGCGCCATGGTGCCACCGCCGAAGGCACGGTGCTGGAGAAACCCAGCGCGGTGATGTCGGCCGCCGAAGCGGTGGCAGTGGGGTACGCCGCCAGCCTGGATGCCCACTACTTCGGCAACGGCGTGGTCGGCGGCGAGCATATTGCCCGGCAACTGATCGGCACCGTGCTCAAGGACAACCCCGAGGACGGCGGCAAGCTGCGCCACTATTTCGACGTGGTGGTGCGCCAGCGGGCCCAGCGCCAACCGCAATGGCAGCGGGTGCTCGAGGCGCGACGTGGGCTTGATCGCTGATGCGTCCCTGGCCGGCACCGGGCTAGACAGCGCCAGCCTGCGCGCCCTGGGCCAGAGCCTGGCCAGCGATGAGTTGATTGTGTTTGCCGTGCGCCACCACAGCCCCGGTTGCGCCTGGCAATTGCAGCAACTGTTCGCCAGCCATCCGCCGAGCGTGGTGCTGGTGGAAGGGCCGCGGTCCTTCGACCCGTTGCTGCCGCTGCTGGTACACCCCGAAGCGCAGATGCCCCTGGCGATCTACACCTACGCCGTGGGCGGCGCGGCGGCGGATTCGCGGCGCGCAGCCTATTACCCGTTCTGTGACTATTCGCCGGAGCTGGTGGCCCTGCGCGCCGCAGCGGCCCAGGGCATTCCCGCACGCTTTATCGACCTCGACTTTGCCGAGCAATGCGCCCTGGAGGCGTCGCCGCCCGAGGTGGAACTCCGCCAGGATTCGCTGCTCGACGAGGGTCATTACCGGCGCAGCGAACACCTGCAACGCCTGGCCGGCCAACTGGGCTGCCGCGACCACGAAGAACTCTGGGAGCACCTGTTCGAGGTGCCGGCTACCCGGCTCGATTGGCCCGAGCACCTGACCCGGGTCGCGGCCTATTGCCAACTGGCGCGCCTGGATTGCAGCCACGACGAGCTGCACGTCGACGGCACCCTGGCCCGTGAGGCGGAAATGGCCTGGCATATCCAGCAGGCCCTGGCCGCCCGGCGTCCGGGAGAGGGGCCGGTGCTGGTGGTGGTCGGTGGCTTGCACGCGGTGGCGCTGCCGGGCTTGCTGGCGACCGGGGTCGAGCGGCCGGCCATCAGCCGCGCCGGGCTGACCGATGAAGCCAGCGCGCTGATCCGCTACAGCTTCGACCGCCTGGAGCGCCTCAATGGTTACGCCGCCGGCATGACCGCGCCGGCCTGGCACCAGCGGCTGTGGCACGCCCAGCTCAAGCACCCGCAACGCAACGCGCAGGCCCCGGCTCGGCCACGGCAGGCAGCGGCCCTGGAGCTGTTGTTCGAGGTCGCGGAAAAACTCCGCGAGCAGGACGTGGCGCTGCCTTTGCCGACCCTCACCGCCGCCTACGAACAGATGCTGCGCCTGGCCACCCTGCGCGGGCGCGATGCGCCGATCCGGGTGGATGTCGACGACGCCATCCTCAGTTGTTTTATCCAGGGCAATGCCGACGCCGACGGCGTTCGGGTGCGGCAAGTGGCCCGCGCCTGTTTCACCGGCCAGGCCTTGGGCCGGGTGCCGCCCGGGGCCGGCACGCCGCCGTTGGTCAGGGACGTGGAATACCGTGCCCGGCACCAGCGCCTGAAGCTGCACGACTCGCAGCCGCGCCGGGTGGTGCTGGACCTGTACCGGCGCGCCGAACACCGGCGCAGCAGCCAGTTGCTGCATGGCCTGCTGTTGTTGGGCATCCCCTTTGCCTGGCGCACCGGCGGCCCGGATTTTGTCGACGGCCACGGTTTGCATCTGCTCCAGGAACACTGGGAGTACGCCTGGACGGCCAGCACCGAAGGTGCGCTGGTGGAAGCGTCGGTGTATGGCGCGACCCTGCCCCAGGCGGTGGCCAATCGCTTCGCCCAGCGCCTGGAGCAACAGGCCGGCGACGGCGTGGCCGATGCCCGGGGCGCGGCGGTGCTGTTGGTGCAGGCCTGTGTGCTGGGGCTGCATGAGCAGTTGGCCACGCCCTTGCAGCGCCTGGCGGAAGCCATTGGCGCCGACCCGGTATTCGCCTCGCTGGTGGCGGCCACGGCCAGCCTGTCGCTGCTGCTGGAGTCCCACGAGCCGTTGCAGGCCGCGCACCTGCCGGGCTTGCCGAGGTTGCTGCGTAGTGCTTATCAGCGCGCCACCTACCTTGGCGCCCAAGGCGTGAGCGAGGCCGAGGCCACGGGCCATGTGGCCTGCCTGGTGCAGTTGCGCGAATTGCTGGCCGGGGCCGCGGGTGCGGAGCTGGATCAGGCGTTGTACTGGGCCCTGGTCAGCCAGTTGCACCAGCAGCCCAACCTGCTGTTGCGGGGTGCCTGTGCCGGCTTGCTGTACCTGGCCGGGCGCTTGTCCGAAGCACAACTGGCCACTGAACTGGCCGGGCACCTGCATGGCCTGCGTCAACCCCAGGAAGCCGTGGCCTACCTGCGCGGCTTGCTGTCCACCGCCCGCGAGAGCGCCTGGCAGATCCCCTGCCTGCTAGAGGTGCTGGACCAATTGCTCAACCAGTGGGGCGAGGCGCAGTTTGTCGCCTGCCTGCCGGAGCTGCGCCTGGCCTTTGCCGAAATGACCCCGCGTGAAACCGACCGTATCGCAACCCGAGTCGCCCAGTTGCATGGCGCCGATGATCTGGGCCGGCTACGCCATGCAATGCTGCATGCCGATCAGGTCCAGGCCAACCTGCGCCTGTCGCAAAGCCTGGCCCTGGTGTTGCAAGGCGACGGCCTCGCCCCCTGGATGACGCCATGACCCCCCTCGAACGCTGGCGCCTGGTGCTGGGCAAATATGCCGATAAACCTCTGCGTGACGCCGCCGGCGGCGCCGGGCTGGAAGGCCAGGCGGCGCGCATGGACGTGGCACTGGAATACCTCTACGGCCGTGAATACCAGGGCCGGGGCTTACGCGAAGACGCTCTCGCCGGTTCCCTCGACCCGACCCAATTGACCCTGGTGACCTGGCTGGGTGAGGTGCGCGAGCTGTTCCCGGTGGACACCGTGGAGGTGATCGAGCAGCACGCCCTGGACCGCTACGGCCTGACCGAGCTGGTCACCGATCCCCAGGCCCTGGAGCGCCTGGAACCCAATCAACAGCTGCTGCGCACCTTGCTCGCCCTGCGCGGGCACTTGCAGGGCGATGTGCTGGTGATGGTGCGGCGCATCATTCGCCAGGTGGTGGAAGAGATTCGCAAGCGGCTGGAACCGCAGGTGCGCCAGGTGCTGTCCGGGCGCCTCAACCGCCAGCGCCATTCCCCCATGGCCGTGGCCCGCAATTTCGATGCCCTGGGCACCCTGCGGCGCAACCTCAAGCACTACGATGTCGAACGCCAGCGGCTGGTGGTGGAGAAGCTGTTTTTTTTCCAGCGCAACAGCCGGCGCCTGCCGTGGGACATCATCCTTTGCGTGGACCAGAGCGGGAGCATGGCCGACTCAGTGATCCACAGCGCGGTGATGGCCGGGATTCTCGCCGGGCTGCCGGCGCTGCGGGTCAAGGTGGTGGTGTTCGACACCGACGTGGTCGACCTCAGCGAGCACGCAGGCGACCCGGTGGAAACCCTGATGCGCGTGCAACTGGGGGGCGGCACCGATATCGGCAAGGCCCTGCGCTATTGCAGCCAGTTGCTGGAAAACCCCCAGCGCACGGTGCTGGTGCTGGTCAGTGACTTCTACGAAGGGGCATCGCCCAATGAGCTGCTGCGCACCGTCAAGCAACTGGCCGAGGCTCGGGTGACCCTGCTCGGGCTGGCCGCTCTCGACGACCAGGCCAACCCCGATTACGACCGGCAGATGGCCACCAGCCTTGCCGCCTGCGGCATGCAGATCGCCGCCATGAGCCCGCAGCGCCTGGCCCACTGGCTGCTCAAGGTGATCTCATGAGCCTGCGCCCGGCGCTGCTGGCGCAACTGCTGAGTTTTGACGACGAAGCCTTTGTTGCCCTGGCCAATCGCGGCCTGTTGCGCCGCGCCTATAAAGATTTGGAAAGCAACCCGCCACGGCTGCTGGAGGAGGGCGCGGAGCACTTGCTGCTGGAGTGCGGTCATTATCAACTGCGCTTTGATCAGCGCGGGCCGGCCTTTGCCCAGTGCAGTTGCCCGGCCAGCGGCGTGTGCCAGCACATCCTGGCCTGCGCCCTGGGCTTGCGCGAGATTTTGGCCGAGCAGGGCCCGCCGCTGGCGCCTGGAGCCGAGCCAGAACCCGCGCCGGATCAGCGTCAGGCACTGTTGAACAGCTTGCTCACGCTGCCCCATGCCGAGTTGCTCAAGCATGGGGGCAAGCCGGGTTATCGCTGGGCCTGGCAGTTCGTCATGGACCTGGATCTGGAGCAGGAGCTGCACCTGGGGGGCGAGCACAATCTGACCCTGACCCTGGGCACGCCACCTCTGACCCTGCGCTATATGGGCGGCCCCCTGGGCGGCATGCTCGCCGACCAGCGCAGCGGCGCCCTGGAGAAGTACCAGGTGGCGGCGGTGCTGGCGCTGCGCCGCATGCAAGGGCTGGAGCTGATCGCGCCCGTCCCCCTGGGCGGCGCCAATGCCGAGTCGAGCCCGACCCTTCGGGAGGCCACTCGCAGCCGTTTGCGCCAGGGCGCGCGGCAGTTGCTGGAAGAGTCGGTGGCGGTGGGCCTGGCCCATTTGTCCCAGGCCATGCAGCAGCGCTACGTGACCCTGGCGGTGTGGGCCCAAGGCGCCGATTACCCGCGCCTGGCCCTGTCGCTGCGGCGCCTGGCGGATCAGGTGCAACTGCTGCTGGAGCGGGCGGCCGGGGCCGATGGCCAGCGCCTGTTCGATGAACTGAGCCGCTGTTATGCCTTGCTCCAGGCCTTGACCAGCGCCGCGCAACGTGGCGATGAGCCGGCGCGCCTGCTGGGCCAGGCGCGCAGCCAGTACACGCCGTCGACGGCCCTGGAACTGTGGGGGCTGGGCGCCAATGCCTGGCGCTCGGCGTCCGGTTACCAGGGCTTGAGCCTGGTGTTCTGGAGCCCGGCGCAGCAGGGTTTTTTGTCCTGCACCGAGGCCCGGCCCGAGCTGCAACGCGGCTTCAACCCGTTGCTGCGCTACCGCAATCCGGGCCCCTGGAGCGGTCTGCTGTCGCCGGCCCATGCCAGCGGCCGGCGGCTGTCGTTGATGGGCGCCCAGGTCAATGGCGATGGGCGCCTGTCGGTGGCCGAGTCGGTACAGGCCGCAGTGCTTGAGCCATTGACCGCGGTGCAGTGGCAGCAACTGCCGGCGGCAGCGGATTGGAGCGCCTTGCTCCTGGCGCGTTCGGCCCAGCGCCGCAGCCTGCTGACCCCGGCGCGGCCGATGAACGACTGGGCGTTGTTGCAACCGGCCGCCGTGGGGACGGTGCAGTTCGACAGCACACGCCAGACCCTGGTCTGGCCGCTGCACGACCATCAGGGCGCGACCCTGTGGGTCGAATTGCGCTATTCGGCCTACACCCGGCACGCCATCGGCCGGATCGAGCAAGTGGCTGGAGAACTCTGGATCGAGGGTTCACAGCTGGTGGCGCGGGTCTATGAACACGCGGGCAGGCTGATTGCCGAGCCCTTGAGCCTGATTCGAGCCGATGCCGCCCCAGGCCAGCCGTTGCTCGATGCGCTGCATTTCGATTTGGCACCTGCCACTGCGACGCCGCTGGCGGCTGTGGATGAGGCACTGGACTCGCCGGTGCAGGAGGTGTTGCTGCCGAGCTGCCACCTGCTGCCGGAGTTCGCCGGCTGGTTGTGCCAGCAGGCCGAGCGCGGGGTGGACCCGCAAGTGGCGTCGGGTGTCGACCAGGCCTTGCAGCAGCGCGGCCTGACCCTGCGCGCGGCGGGCTACAGCGCCTTTGAACGCATGGCGCCGGAGGCCGGGGTGCCGGCGCGGCTGATCATTGCCCACTACCTGTGCCTGCAATACCAGCACTTGCAGGCCGCCGGTGGCGACATTCCAGCCAGTTGAAGCGTCTCAGTGATCGGCCACGGGCGCCGCGGGCGGTGCCACCTTGCGCATCAGTGGCACCATGGCGGTGGCGACGATAAAGCACAGCATGATCATCAAAAACGCATCGCCATAGGTTTGCGTCTGGGCTTCGCGGTAGGTCAGCAGCCACAGTTGGTGCAGGCTGGCTGTCACGCCCGCGTCGCCGCTCTGACCCAGGGCGGCGAAGTTGCTGCCGACCTGTGACAGCCACTGGTTCATGGCTTCATTGCTGCTGTTGAGGTGCTCGGCCAGTCGCGTGAAGTGCAGGTTGGTGCGGTCATTTAGGATCGTCGCGCAGGCGGCAATACCAATCGCACCTCCCAGGTTGCGCATCAGGTTGAACAACCCCGATGCGTGCTTCAACCGCGCCGGGGCCAGCCCGCCCAGGGTCAGCGTCACCGCCGGTGGCACCGCCAATTGCTGGGCAATTCCGCGCAACGCTTGCGGCAGTATCAACTCC
Organism: Pseudomonas sp. GW822-FHT04C11; assembly: GCF_058800905.1. NCBI lineage: Bacteria > Pseudomonadati > Pseudomonadota > Gammaproteobacteria > Pseudomonadales > Pseudomonadaceae > Pseudomonas > Pseudomonas sp. GW822-FHT04C11. The sequence continues at coordinate 22,859 of NZ_JBXAMS010000013.1, forward strand.
CGCGCGCCCCAGTCATGGGTGATCGGGCTGAAGTCCCACATCGACAACGCGAACAGCCCAAGGCCGGTCATCATGATCCAGCGCAGGTCGACGCGGTTGGCCAGAAAGGCATACAGCGGAATCGCCAGGATCTGGAACACCCCGGTGGAAAACACCGCCAGGCCAATGTCCAGTGCCCCATAACCGCGCACCCGGCCGAGGAACAGCGGTGTCAGGTAAATGGTCGCGAACAGACCAATCCCGGTGACGAATGAAAAGAAGCAGCCAAGGGCAAAATTGCGGTCTTTCAGCGCCCGCAGATCAACGATCGGGTTGGCCACGTGCAAGCTCCGGCCGATGAACGCCAGGCCCGCCAACCCGGAAATCCACGCGGTGGTCAGAATCGTCTGGTCGCTGAACCAGTTCCAGCGCGGACCTTCCTCCAGAGTGTATTCCAGGCACCCGAGAAACAGCGCCATGAACACCATGCTCAGGTAATCCGCGCCCTTGAGCAGGGACAATTCCGGCTGGTCGATTTTCACCAGCAGCGGCACCGCGATGGCGACGAAAATCCCCGGCACCAGGTTGATGTAGAACAGCCAGTGCCAGGACGACACGTCGGTGATCCAGCCGCCGATCACCGGCCCCAGCGTCGGTGCCAATGAGGCCACCGCGCCGATGGTCGCGGCAGCGATCACCCGTTGTTTGCCGGTGAAGAAAAAGAATGCCGTGGTGAACACCAGCGGGATCATCGAGCCGCCAAGAAAACCTTGCAGGGCGCGGAAGGCGATCATGCTCTGGATGTTCCAGGCCGCGCCGCAGAGCAAGCTGGCCAGGGTGAAACCAACCGCTGAGACGCAGAATAGCCAACGGGTGGAAAACACCCGCGACAACCACCCTGACAGCGGAATCACGATGATTTCGGCGATCAGGTAGCTGGTTTGCACCCAGGCGGTTTCGTCGGTACCGGCCGAGAGCCCGCCGCCGATGTCACGCAGCGAGGCTGAAACAATCTGGATATCCAGCAGCGCGATGAACATGCCGATGCACATCGTGGCGAAGGCAAACACTTTGGTCGCCGTTGCCATGTTCGCGGCATTGAACGGTACTGCCTGGGCGGTGAGGGCGCGGCTCATGGTGCGCTGGCCCGGGCTATGGCAACGGTGGTTTCCTTGGGCGCGGTTTTGGTATCAACCGAGGCGGTCACCGACAGCCCCGGACGTAATTGGCCGAGCACGCCGTCGGCCGGATCGAGGAGGATCCGCACCGGCACTCGCTGGACGATTTTGGTGAAGTTGCCGGTGGCGTTTTCTGGTGGCAACACACTGAACTGCGCGCCAGTGGCTGGCGCCAGGCTGTCCAGATGGCCATGGAATTCTCGGCCCGAAAGCACATCGGCATGAATGCTCACGCGCTGCCCCGGCACCATGTGCGCGAGCTGATCTTCCTTGAAGTTGGCGTCGACCCAGAGTCCGCTGGCCGGCACCACCGAGAGCAGTTGCGAGCCGGCCTGGGCATAGGCGCCAACCCGCGCCCGACGGTTGCCGATCACCCCGTCGACCGGCGCGCGCAGTTCGGTGTAGCCGAGGTTCAGCTGGGCCAAATCACGTTCGGCACGCGCCTGCATCAACGCCGCCTTGGCTTGTTGCTTGCGGGTGGCGATCACGTCGAGCTGCCGCTGCGTTGCGAGTAACTCGGCTTGTGCCCTGGCACTCAGCGCTTGAGCCGTCTTGAAGGTGGCATCGGCGCGTTGCGCACTTTCCACCGACACTGCATTACTGCCGACCAGCTTTTTGTAGCGGGCATTGTCATCCCGCGAGCGGGCGGTTTCCGCACCGGCGGCATCGATCCCGGCACGCGCCTGACCGATCACTGCATGCTGCAATTGCTCCGTGGCATCGAGATTGGCGAGCAGCGCTTCTTGCGCCGCAACGGCGCCTTCGGCCTTGGCCAGGCTGGCGCGATAGTCGCGTGAATCAAGGCGGATCAGCAGGTCGCCAGCCTTGACGCGTTGGTTGTCGGTCACCAGCACTTCTTCGACATAACCGGCGACTTTCGGCCCGATCACCGTCACGTCGCCACCGATGTAGGCGTCGTCGGTTTCTTCGATGAAGCGGCCGCTGGTCCACCAGTGCGAACCGTAGAGGGCGATCAACGCCAGGGCAAAGAGGCCCGCAACGGCGAGCAGTAGGCGCTTGAGCAGAGGCGGGCGCGCAGGTTGCACGGCAAGGGAAGGATCAACGGCGTTCAGGTTGGTCATGGCAATCCCCTATGGGGTAGCAGTCGTTATTACGATCATAATATGATTCAAGTAATATTTACTGACAAATGATTTTTCCGGCCGCTCGTCGGTTGCCGATGATCATTTGAAATAAGTGCCTGGCGTCTTGCCGGTCATGGCCTTGAAAAAGGCGATGAACACGCTGTCGCTGGCAAAGCCCAGTTCAAACGCGCTGTAACTGATGTTGCGACCGGTAGCCAGCAGTTCGATGGCGCGCATCAGTCGCCACTGCTGTCGCCACTGTTGATAACCCATGCCGGTTTCCCGCTGGAAAATCCGCCCGATGGTTTTGCTGCTGGCGCCGACCCTTGTCGCCAATACCTGCAATTGCGGCGGCAGTTGTTCGGGGAGGCTCAGCAACGGCGCCAGGCGTTTATCCCGAGGCAAGGGCAGCAGCATCGGCTGGTGGATGGCTTCGCGGATTTCACTCAGGCACAGCCCGAGCAAATGCACGAATTTGCCCTGACGCCAGTCTGTGTCGAACGGGGCCATGGCGATCGGCTCCAAGACCGCACGCAGCAATGGGCTGACCTCGATCACGCAGACTTGATGGGGTAATTGAGTCGAGAGTGGCGGCGTCAGGTAAATGGACCGGTAGTCGACGCTCTGTTGCATCACCGCTCGATGGCGCACTCGTGGTGGAATCCATGCCGCGCGCGATGGCGGTAACAGGCAGAGTTGATCGGCCAGGGTAATCCGGGTGCAGCCCCGGCGGGTGAACAGCAATTGCCCGCGCTGATGCTGGTGTAGGCCCGAGTCGTGGTCGCCCAGGCTTGCGGCAATGCCGATGACATCGGCCTCATGAGTGTCCGGGTCGAAGGGGGTTTGTGCTTCAAGCCAGGCCATGAGTTTGTCCGATTTAAGTGGTTTGTTGTCCGGGTCTGGATAATACGTCAGTGACGGCTCCTTAAAATCACCGCCAGTCCTTCTTGGTGAGTAAGCCGTCATGAATTCAAACAACCTGTTGCGCCTGGCCGTTGCCTTGTTGATGTTCGGGCAGATCGCGCAAACCCTCTACAGCCCTGCGCTGGCCGATATTGGCCGGGCATTTGAAGTGACGTCCGCAGCCGCTGCGCAGGTCCTGTCGGTGTATTTCCTGGCGTTCGCTGCTGGTGTCGTGGTGTGGGGGCGGCTTTGTGATCGCATCGGTCGGCGACCGGCGATGCTCGCCGGTCTGGCGTTGTATGCCTTGGCCTCGGTCATGGCGCTGGGTGTCAGTACTTTCAGTGGTCTGCTGGCGGCGCAAGCGCTGGCGGCCTTTGGTGCAGCGGTCGGTTCGGTAGTGACGCAAACCTTGTTGCGCGACTGCTTCAGTGGCCAGGCGCTGGCCCGAGTGTTTTCGATGGTGGGCATGGCGCTGGCGATCAGTCCGGCGTTGGGTCTGTTTATCGGCACCAGCCTGGTCAGCGGGTTTGGCTATCGAGGCGTATTGGTTTGCCTGCTGATACTGGCATTGATCCTGTTCGGCTGGAGCGCCTGGACCTTGCCGGAAACCCGACCGGACAACGTCTCGATACCACCGTTGTTCGCTACCTTGCGGCGGATGCTGCAAGACGTGGCGATCTGGCGTGCGGCGTCATTGGTGGCAGTGTTCAACATCGCTCTGTTCAGCTATTACAGCCTGGGTCCCTTTGAGTTTCAGCGTTTGGGATTGGGTCCTGAATTGTTCGGTTATAGCGGTGTGGTCCTGGCGCTGGGATCGGGGTTGGGGGCGGCGTTGAACAAACATTTGCTCAAGCGCGGCATGAAGGTGGAGCAGCTGATCGGCATTGCGGCCGTGGTGGCATTGCTCGGCGCGCTAGGTGTACTGGGATTGCGCGCCAGCGTCTGGTTTATCGCGCCGATGCTGTTGGTGGCCCTGGCATTCGGGATGGCAATTGCGAATATCCTCGGCTCAGCGTTGACCGGTTATGGCGATCGGTTGGGTACTGCCGGTGCGCTGTTTGGCTTGATGTATTACCTGTTGATCGGCAGCGGTCTGATGCTTGCGGCCTGGAGCCAATCTTTGGGTGGGACGCTGTTGATGTGTGGGGTTCTGGCAGTGTTTTTGAGCGGGTGGATGAGCGCGTACGGCCTGATCGGCAAAAACTGTAGTGATGTTTAATTATTAAATACGACGTAGGCAACGTCTTGCATTTGTGTAGTCAGGGTTTGACTATCACGCCAATTGATAGCGTGGCATTAGGCCAGTTAATCGAATGCAAGGATGTTGAGTGCCGTTTTCGCTTTCCGTTGTCCCGCGTTTTTCCACCCCCTTCTTTCCACGTTTGTTGGCCGCGCTGCTGAGCCTGAGCATCGCTGCGCTCCAGGCTGCAGAACCCTCGGCACTCGGCCAGGAAGGGCTGCGCCAGCAACAGCAGCAACAACGCGATCTGCAACAACTGCAACTGGAACAACGTCGCCGCCAATTGCAACGCGGCAGCTTTGGGCCGGCGCCAAGTACTCCGGCGTTGCCCGCGCAGGTCACTGCCGATGAACGCTGCTGGCCCTTGAGCGGGACGCGCATTGGCGGCGTCACCTTGTTGAACCGTCATGAACTGAATGAGCAACTCAAGCCACAGATCGCTTCGTGCATGGGTGTCGGCCAGATCAATCATCTGTTGGCGACCATCACCCGCTTGTATGTGGACGCCGGTTACATCGCCAGTCGGCCGTACCTGGTCAGTGCCCCGGCAGCCGGTCAGTCGCTGGATATCCGGGTTGATGAAGGTTACGTCGAGTCCATCGAACTGCAGGATCAGAGCTTGCCGGTCGCACTGGGCGGGGCCTTTCCCGGCATGCTCGGCAAGCCGCTGAACCTGCGCGATCTGGAGCAGGGCCTGGATCAGTTGAACCGCTTGCGCTCACTCGATCTGACGGCCGACATCGCCCCCGGCAGCCAGCCTGGTGCCTCGCGGATCATTTTGCGTTCGCGCAGCAGCGCCGCCTCGCGCTGGGCCCTGGGGCTGGGCCTGGACAACCTTGGCAGCGCCAGCACCGGACGCGATCGCGACACCTTGAGCCTGAGTCTGGACAGCCCGTTGCAGCTCAACGATTTGCTCAGCATCAATCTCAGCGACACCCTCAACCACGGCCCACGATATAGCCGCAACGCTAGCCTGTATTACGCCATTCCGTACGGTTACTGGACGTACAGCCTGTTCGCCAGCCATGCCGAATACCGTGCACCGTTCAAACTCAGCAGCACCACGCTGTATAGCCGCGGGTTGACCGACCAGCTCAGCCTGCGCGCCGACCGTGTGTTGTGGCGTGATCAGGGGCATCAGCTCAGCGCCAGCCTGCAACTGGCGCACAAGGACGTCGACAGTTATCTGGAGAACATTCGCCTCGGCATTCAGAGCCCGACGCTGACCGTGGCCGAAGCCGGGTTGAACCTGTTCTGGCTCAACAGCGCGGTGTGGAACCTCGACATCAACTATGCCCAGGGGCTGCGTTGGTTGGGGGCGGACGACGATGCCCAGCGCCAGAACAGCAACCTGCCGAAAGCGCAGTTTCGCAAATACCGCGCGAACCTCAGCCAGTGGCGCAATGGCCAGTTCGCCGGGCAAGCCTGGCAGTGGCAGAGCCAGCTCTCGCTGCAATACAGCCCCGACCCGCTGCCGGCCATCGAACAACTGCTGGGTACCGACGATTCCGCCGTCCGCGGCTATCGCGAAAACAGCGCATCCGGCGCCAGCGGAGCGATCTGGCGCAACACCTTGCGCTTGCCACTGAACAGCGGCCTGCCGGTGCAAATCACCCCACGCCTGGGCCTGGACAACGGTTGGCTCAAGGCCGATCACGGCGCCCAAGGCCAACGGCTGAGCGGTGCCAGTGCCGGGCTCAACCTGAGCTGGAAAAACCTGCAAGTCGACATCGACTACCAACGCAGCCTCAACACGCCCAAGGGGTTTGGGAATGAACCCGAAACCTGGCTGATGCGCCTGGGCCTGCAGATATGAAAACCGTCATCCCCGACAGCCTGAAACAGCCGCGGTATCTGAGCGCGACAGCAGCGGCGCACTCCCCAACGCGCAACTTGATTCAGTCAATTTATTGAGAGGTTCTCATGCCGATAGAAAAGTTCGCGTTTCACCTTTCCCCTCGGGGCAAGTTGCGTTGGGCGATTGCCAGCCTGTTTCTCGTTGCCCAATTGCCTCAGGCGTTTGCCGGTGGCTTGACGGTCGCACCCGGTCCGGGCGGCACCCCGCAGCTGCAAAATCAGGCTGGTGTACCAATCGTCAATATCGTTGCACCCAATGGCGCCGGTCTGTCGCATAACCAGTTTCTCGATTACAACGTCGACCGGCAGGGGCTGGTGTTGAACAACGCCCTGCAAGCCGGGCAGTCGCAACTCGCCGGGCAATTGGCCGCCAACCCGCAGTTCCAGGGTCAGGCAGCGAGCGTGATCCTCAACGAAGTGATCAGCCGTAATGCCTCGGCCGTCAACGGCGCGCAGGAGATTTTCGGGCGCCCGGCCGACTATGTGCTGGCCAACCCGAACGGTATCTCGGTCAATGGCGGCAGCTTCATCAACACTCCGAATGCCAACCTGGTGGTCGGTCGTCCCGAGCTGAACGACGGTAAATTGCAGGGGCTCAACACCCGTGACGCCACCGGCCAATTGCAGATCCAGGGCCTGACGAACCGCGAAGGCAGCATCAACCTGATCGCCCCGCGCATCGACAGCCAGGGCCGCATCGATGCGCGCGACCAGTTGAACCTGACTGCCGGCCGCAATCAGCTGGATTACCCCAGTGGTCAGGTGCGCAGCGTCGATCCTGCCGGCGCCACTCAGGATTCGCGCATCGATGCCAGCCTGTTCGGTGCCATGCAGGCCGGACGCATCAACATTGTCAGCACCGCCGAAGGCGCGGGTGTGCGGGTCGGCCCGGTCCAGGTTGAAGGCCATGACGGCGTGAAGATTCAATCCGCGGGTGACTTGCAGATCAGCGGCCAGGCACTGCCCAACAGCCTCGACGTCACCCGCAGCGCGGTACGCAGCAGCCAGGGTGATGTTGCGTTGCGCGGTGACAAGGACCTGACCTTGGCGGCGGCGGATGTCAGTGGCCGCAACGTCAAGCTCGACGCCGGGCGCAACCTCACGCTGAGCAGCGTTGAAGCGCGCAAGCTTCAGGAGAAACGCGAGAACTGGAACAACAACACCATCGGCATCACCTGGGAAACCTACGACCGAACCCAGACCGACAGCGACTCGCGTCAGCACGGCAGCCAGGTCGTGGCCAGTCACACTGCCGAACTCAAGGCCGGCGCCAGCACCGAACTCAAGGCCGCCAAGGTCGAGGCCGGCGAAACCCTGAAGGTCGACAGCGGTGCTGATCTGCGCCTGACAGCAGCCATCGAAACCCGTACCCAGACCGATCAGGGTAAGCACCGCAAGCACTTGTGGAAAGCCGATTGGAACAACAGCAGCGAAGAGCAACGCAGCGTCACCAGCCAGTTGAAGGCGGGTAAAAACATTGCGATCAGCAGCGGCGAGTTGCTGTCTTCCCAAGGCGCGGAGCTGAGCAGCAAGGGCGACATTCACCTTGCTGGCAAACAGGTCGAGATCGGCAGCGCCAGCCGTACGCAACGCAGCAGCAAGAACGGTTATTCGGGCGATCTGGTCGGTGGCGGGTTCTTCGGCAAGACCGGCGATGCCGATCAGGGCAAGACCCTGAATCAGGGCAGCAAGATCAACGCCGACGGCAAATTAATCGTCAAGGCTGACGACGTGCGTATCAGCGGCAGCCAGGTGCGTGGCCGGACCGAGGCCAGTGTCATCAGCGACAAAGGCTCGCTGACTATCGATGGCGTGCAGAACACCTCGCACAGCAACAGCCATGACAAGGACAGCAAATTCTTTGGCATCGCCAAGGATGAAAGCCGCCAGAACCTCAAGGGCAGCACCACGGTCAACAGCCAGCTGAGTTCCGACAGTAACCTTGCACTCAAGAGCGCCAAGGACATCGACGTGGTCGGCGCCACGGTCTCGGCCGGTGGTTCGCTGAGTGCGGACGCGACGGGCACGTTGACAGTCAGCTCGGCCCAGGACACTTCCGACAGCAGCACCTCGAGCCAGAATCGTGGTTTTGACGCTTATGCCAGGGAGAACGCGCCAGGCGCCGGTCAGTACCGCGCCGGCATTCACTATGAAGACGAACAACAAACCACCACTGCCAACGACACCCGTCAACAGGGCTCAAGCCTGACCGGTGCCAACGTCCAACTGGCGGCGGGCGGCGACCTGATCCTCAAAGACGCCAAGGTCAAAGCCAGTGCCGGGGATGTCAGCCTCAGTGGGCAGAACGTTGCGCTGTTGGCTGAACACGACAGCACCTCCAGCACCACGGACACCACTCGCAACGCTGGCGGTTTCTACTACACCGGTGGTCTGGATCGCGCCGGCAGCGGCGTCGATTTCGCCCACGGCAGCAGTCAGGACAACACCGCCAAAACCACGGCTCGCACCACCGGTGTCGAGAGCAGCGGCAAGCTGCAGATCAACGCCGGCAACGGCACGCTGACCACCCAGGGCGCGCAGGTTGCCGCCGGTTCGACGCTTCAGGTTACGGCGGGGCGGGTCGACAATCAGGCTGCCGATAACACCGACAGCAGCTCCCACAAAGAGAACAACTGGTCGGTCGATGTCGGTGCCAACGTCGAGTACAAAGGCATCGCCCGGCCTGTTGCCAAAGCCATTGAAGGCGTGGCCCAGAGCAAGGTTCAGCAACCGGGTTTGCTGGATAACCTCACGCAGCCGAATGTCGGCATCGATGTCGAGGTCGGTCATTCGAACAACAGCCGTAGCGAGCAAAACAGCAACGCTGTGGTCAGTCAGTTCAAGGGCGGGGCGGTTGGCGTTCAGGTGGCCGGTGAATTGAAGGATCAGGGCAGCCAATACCGTGCAACCGACGGCGCGTTGACGATCAAGGCTGACAGTCAGGTCGCGACGGCGGCCGCCAACACTCACAGCAGCAGCGAGCAATCGGTGGATGCCAAGGTCGGCGTTCGCGTCTACACCACCACCGGCGAAGACGTGAACGTGCGCGGCAGCGGGGCGGGTGGTAGTCGCCAGACTTCCGAGACCAGCTCCAAAGCCGTGGTCGGCAGCTATGCCGGCAATCAGGGCGTGAAGATCGATCTGCGCGGTGATGGCCAGTACGAAGGCAGTCAGTTCAACGGCGGGCAGGGCGGTGTGGCGATCAAGACCGGCGGCAATCTGGCGCTGAATCAGGCCAATGACCATCAGAGCGGCAACACCTCCAGCCTGCGTGGCGATGGCTCGCTGACGGTCGGCACCAATCCCGGCGCCGAAGGCAGCAACGTCAATCTGGGCGCCGGTTTCCAACTCGATCACAAGGCCAACCAGACCGACGACAGCCAGGCCCGGGTCGCGAGTATTCAGGGCAAAGGTCCGGTGCAGTTGAGCAGTGGTGGTGATCAAGTGCTGCAAGGCGCCACCATCGGCACGGTGGTGAACAAGGTGGCTGATATCTCGCTGAATGCGGGTGGCAAGCTCGATCTGCAAGCCGCAACGGAGACTCACAGCGCCACTGGCAGCAATCTGGGCGGTGGCCTCAATCTCGGTGGCGGTAAAAGCAGTACCGAGAAAAGCAGTACCGAGAAAAGCAGTGGCTTGAATGGCAACCTGAGTGCCAATTTCAACATCGGCCGGGTCGGCGAAAACAGCCAGAGCCTGAAGGGTGGCAGTCTGAACAGCCAGGGCCCGGTGCTGCTGAGCAGCGGCTCCAGCGCTGCTGATGCGATCCACCTGCAAGGCACTCAGGTCAGTGCGCCAAGCGTGACCCTCGATGCACAACGAGGCGGGATCTATCTGGAGTCGGCGCAATCGACTCAGGCCATCAACAATTGGGGACTGACCCTCGGCGCTGGCGGTAATGCGAGCAAGTCCACACCGTCGGCGACCAACGATCAGGACGTTGCCAAGAGCGGCCATGGCTTCGACGCGCGAGCGAAAATCGACGTCGACAACCGCAACGGCACCACCCAGAAAAACAGCCACATCCAGGCTGACAGCGTGGTGCTGAACAGCGCTGGCGACACCCGGTTGGCCGGTGCCCGCATCGACGCCAAACAGGTCAGCGGCCAGGTTGGTGGTGATCTCACGCTCGAAAGTCGTCAAGACCATGAAAGCAGCGTCAAGGTTGGTATCGATCTGCGTTTGAATGCAGAGAAAAATCAGCCAGGCGCCGTCGGCAAACTGGCCAAGACCACCGGCCCGCTCAAGGACAAGGTTGAGGGCAAGGCCCAGGAGGCTTTCGACAGCCATCGCGACAAGCTGGAAACTGCCGTCGATAAAAGTGTCGAGGGGCTGGCCTCGGCCAAGGACTCACTGACCCGCAGTGGCAGTTATTCGCTCAACGCGAAAGACTCCGCCGGCAGCAAGGTCGCCGACGCTACCCAAAGCGCGCTGTTCGGCGACAAGAGCGGTGCAACCTCGTACACCCCGACGCTGTACCTGGACGTCAGCCACACCAGCAAAAACAGCGTTACCCAGGCGTCCGGCATCAGCGGCAGCCAAGGCGTCGACCTTCGGGTCGGTGGGGAAACACAACTGACCGGTGCACGGATTTCTGCCAAGGAAGGTTCGGTGGATCTGGGCGGTTCCAGGGTCACCAGTACCAGCCTCAGCGGCAGCGACTACCGGGCCGATGTTGGCCTCAATCTGTCCAAGTCTGCGGTCAACCTGGCGACCGGCGCCAAGGACGAACTCACCCAAACGCCTGACGCCGCCACGGCCAAGGATCGCAAGTTCAACCTCGGCCCGCTGAGCGCCGGTGGCCATTACGAGACTCAGGTGCTGCAAGCCGGTATCGACGAGAAAAGCCTCTAAACCGGATCAGGCCGGTGACCGGTATCACTGGCCTGCGCTAACGACAAAGCCCCTCTCCTGGCAACAGGAGGGGGGCTTTGCTTTCGACTGCGGTAACTAATAAGTTCACTTGTTATTTCTGTCAGCTACCTGAACATCATTCAGAAAACAGTGCGTGTTCTCTGTTGAGTGCGGACAAGTCTGTAACTCGGTGGATATACTCCGGCGCATCCGAAGAGCGACTCCTTAGTTGGGAAGATATCGCTGATAAAGCACTTTTGTAGTGTTTGTTTGTACGTGCGCCTATCAGAAATAAGTGTGCTGATGTTTCGTGATGTGTATCAGTGTGTAACCGGTTTTTTGATGGTGAACGCTGTTGGTGACGGCCTGCATGGGTTTCAAGGCAGGTTTGGTTGCCGGTGGCAGACGTTTTCGGATGAAATAAAGTTGTCATAAGTTGAAATGAATTCTGTCCGGCCAAGTTGGGTAGTCATGCCTCGTCATGGCCATTAATGAAAGATCAGGAGCGTCGAAGATGACCGAAGAACCTAGTTGTAACTCTCAATGCCCGAGCACTGCCTTATTGTTGAAGACATTAACTTTAGTCGTCGCAAACCCTCCTCGTTATAGGCATGAGGAGCATTTGCGTGAACACGTATTCAAGGTCGATCATGCCAAACTACACACCTTGCCGCACCGTCCGGACCGCCCACTCGAAAATCACTGCGCAGGCCGTTGAGGCCGGTTCATTCACTGCTTTTCTTCAAGATCTGTCTCCCCACAAACGCGGGGTCATGCGACAAAACCTGGTGTTTGTCGGAGTGGCCGTTGGCGTCTCCCTCCTGCTGACTCTCGTTTCCAAAGCCCACGCCGCCGGCGGCCCCTATGTGGTCGACGACGGTTCGATCAACGCCCCCGGCGAATGCAACGTCGACGTCTGGTACAAAAGCCAGCGCCACCAACAGTCGAACCATGAAACGGAGCTGTCCCAGGACTGCACGTTCAAGGCGCTGCCCTCGGTGCAGTTCGGCGCCGCGGTGTCCCACGGCCACGACGATGGCGACAGGGAGACCCAAGTCAGCCCGAAGATCAAGGCACAGGTGTTCAGCGATGACGAACTGGGGCTGGAAGTGGCCCTTGCCGCAGGCGCGAACTTCGCCCTCAACCGCCGCCACTCCTTCGATGGCGCCGACCTGACCCTGCCCATGACGTATCAACCTGTCGAGTCGTTGCGCCTGAACGTCAGCACCGGCTGGACCCATGAATACGACGACGGCAGACAGAAACGCAGCTGGACCTGGGGCACAGGCGTTGAGTACGCGCTGGCCGAATCCCTGACGCTGATTGCCGAACGCTTCGGCCAGCAGGGTGCAGATCAGGGCTGGCAGGCCGGACCTCGTCTGCATCTGGGCAAAAAGGTTGATATCGATCTGGTGGTCGGACGCCACCTGAACAACGACCGTGAACGGTGGCTTGCCACTGGTGCCACGCTGCGTTTTTAAACAGCCGGCTGTTCAGTTCACCTCACCCGCCAGTGCATTGTGGCGGGTGATGGTGTGAAAGATCGCAGGCTGCGATCTTTTGCTTTATTGATTCAAACCTTCAACGCCTTGCCACCGACTGCCACCGCCAGCAGCAACACCGCGATCAATCCGAAGGCAAAACTCAAGCTGCTGCCATGGGCGATAAAGCCGATCACCGCAGGCCCGGCCAGGATTCCCGCATACCCCAATGTCGTGATGGCGGGCACGGCGATGTTTTCCGGCATGACGTTCTGTTTGCCGACAGCGGTGTACAGCACCGGCACGATGTTCGAGCACCCGACCCCGACCAGCGCATAACCGATCAGCGCGGCTTCCCAAGCCGGTGCCAAGGTTGCCAGCAGCAAACCGGCAGCCGCGGTCAAACCGCCAAACACGATCACGCGCGTGGCCCCCAGCTTATGCACGATGGCATCGCCCATCAGCCGTCCGACCGTCATGGTCAAGGCAAACGCGGCATAGCCCAGTCCGGCATACGCGGTGTCGAGATCACGCTCTGAGGTCAGGAACACCGCGCTCCAGTCCAGCACCGCGCCTTCGGCCAGGAACACGATAAAGCACAGGCTGCCGATAAACAGCACCACGCCATGGGGAATGGCGAACGCCGGCCCCGAGCTTTCGCTGCCGTAGGGCAACAGGTGGGGCGCTGCCTTGAGCAACGACACCAGCAGAAACACGATCACCACCACTGTCGCGCCCAACGGCGAAATGCCCAGGCCGAGCAGCGCGCTGACACCGGCCGCGCCAACGATCCCGCCGAGGCTGAACAAGCCGTGAAAGCCCGACATCATGGTCTTGCCGCTGGCGCGCTCGACGATCACCGCTTGCAGGTTTACCGTCGAATCCACCGTGCCCAACCCGGCCCCGAACAGGAACAGCGCAGCGATCAGCAGCGGGATCGACGACACCGTCGCCAGCAGCGGCAGTGCCAGGCAGATCAACAGCGTGCCGCCACTGAGCACCCGTCGACAGCCGAAGCGCGAGGCCAGCATACCGGCCATCGGCATCGCCAGAATCGAACCGACTCCCAGGCACAGCAACAACAAGCCGAGCGTGCCGTCATCGAGCCCGGCCCGGGCTTTGGCGTAAGGCACCAGCGGCGCCCACGCGGCGACGCCGAAGCCTGCGATAAAGAAGGCGATGCGCGTCGACATCTGTTCGAGGCGCCCGGGGCGGACGGAGACGGGAGGGATGATGGCGGTCATGAAAATCCTTGGTACTTCGGGGGAGGCTGTGATCAGGGTCACATCCTTGCACATCAGTGACCGTCAGACGACCTTGAGGTTCTGCGGGTGTGATTCGAGTCGCCAACGCTTACAGTAGCGTCGTGTTCCAGACCTCACTCAGGACCTGTCCATGACCTCGCTTTTCGATGCCCGCGGGAATATCTACGCTGTTGTCAGCCCACACGATCTGCGCCAGCGCGGGATCAGTCTTCCGGAGGATGCCAGCCAGTCGGCGCAAAGCCGAGCCGACTGGGCGCTGTCTGCGGTGGAAGCGTTTTGCAGTTGGGCTCCGGGCACCCAACCGGCCGGTGCCAAGGAGCACCGTTCGGACGGCTTGCTGGTCGGCCCGTTTCAGGCTGCGCCACCGTTTGATTTGTTGATCGTTAACACCGACGGCACGTTGGCCGAGCGCAGTGGCAACGGCCTGACGATTTTTGCCCAGGCGCTGACCGAGCAGGGCTTGATGCCGGCGCACGGGCGTTGCCTGCTCAAGGTTCACCATGACAAAAGCGATGCCGTGTCGCCTGTCGAAACCTCGGTCGAGCCTGCGCAGGTCGACGGCGTGCAGGGTTTCTGGCTGGACCTCGGCAAACCGGCCTTCGGGCCGAATGCGCTGGGGGCTCAGGCGCTCGAGACGCGGACACTGAATCAACGTGAGTTGAGCCATGTGCCGATGCTCGCACAACTGAATCCGCTTTGGGCTCACAGTCAGTTCGTGCGGATCGGCAATCCCCATTGTGTGACGCTGGTGGCGGATGCCGAGGCGTTGCCGAGTAATGAGCAGATGCGCGAACCCGGGTTGTTGACTGATCTCACGCGCATCGCTTTTGCGCCACCGTGCGGGACTGGCGAGCCTTGTGCGGCGGGCGTCAATCTGCAATGGGCGAGGCTGGAATCCGAGCGTCGAATTGCTGCTCGGGTCTTCGAGCGTGGGGAAGGCCCGACCGCGTCGTCCGGCACCAGCGCCAGCGCGGTGGCTTGCGCGGCGTGGAGTGTCGGTTGGGTGACGGCGGGAACTGTGGCGGTGGTTATGCCCGGCGGTACGGCGCCGGTGTTGCTCGAAGAGCAGGGTGGCGAACTCAGTCGGGTCAGTTTGTTCGGGACGGCGCGGTTGATGTCCTGATTTTGAAATCGCCATCGCGGGCAAGCCTTGCGCCTACGGATCGGGGGATGGCGAAGGTTCACGCAAACTTTGTAGGCGCAAGGCTTGCCCGCGATGGCGTCAGCCCGGTCAGCCCGGTCAGCCGAAAAGCTCCACCACCGGCATCTGCCGCTTCATCAACACTTCCCCGCCACGAATCGAGTACAGCGGCAAGCCCTGGCTGCGAATCACTTCGTAATCGCTGTCCGCCGACAGAATCAGCAAGTTCGCCGGACGTCCCGGCTCCAGCCCATAACGATCGCCCAGGGCCATGGCCTTGGCGCTATTGTCGGTCACCAGGTCCAGCGCGGTTTGCAGGTTGCGGTAACCGAGCATGTGGCAAATGTGCAGGCCGGCTTCGAGCACCCGCAGGATGTTGCCGTTGCCCAGCGGATACCACGGGTCGACGATCGAATCCTGACCGAAACACACGTTCATCCCGGCTTCCAGCAACTCGTTGACCCGGGTAACACCTCGGCGTTTCGGGAACGTGTCGAAGCGCCCTTGCAGGTGAATGCTTTCGGTCGGGCAGGAGACAAAACTGATCCCCGAGTGCCCGAGCAGGCGAAAGAGCTTGGCGCAGTAAGCGTTGTCGTAGGAGCCCATGGCCGTGGTATGGCTGGCGGTCACCCGTGAACCCATGTCACGGCTGCGGGCTTCTTCGGCCAGCACTTCAAGAAAGCGCGAATGCGGGTCGTCGGTTTCGTCGCAATGCACATCCACCAGGCAGCCGGTGCGCTCGGCGAGGTCCATCAGGAACTTCACCGAACTGACACCTTGATCGCGGGTGTACTCGAAATGCGGAATGCCACCGATCACGTCGGCACCGAGGAGAATGGCTTCCTCCATCAAGTCGCGGCCATTGCGATAGGACTCAATGCCTTCCTGAGGGAAGGCGACGATTTGCAGGTCGACCAGGTGTCGACTCTCTTCACGCACTTCAAGCATCGCCTTGAGCGCGGTCAACTGCGGGTCAGTAACGTCGACGTGGGTACGCACATGCTGGATGCCGTGGGCGGCGAGGGCGCTGATGGTCTTTTTGGCGCGGGTCTTGGTGTCTTCAGCGGTGATGGTCGCCTTGCGCTCACCCCAGCATTCGATGCCTTCGAATAGTGTGCCGCTCATGTTCCAGCGCGGTTCTCCGGCGGTCAGCGTCGCGTCGAGGTGAATGTGCGGCTCGACGAAGGGTGGCACCACCAGATTGCCACCTGCATCGAGGTCTTCGGGGCCGAGGGTCGGCGCTTCGGTCTGACGGGCGATGTTGGCGATCAGGCCGTTTTCCAGGTGCAGTTCATGCAGCCTTCATGGTTGCGCAGGCGGGCGTTGATGATGTGCATGAGGGCGGGTCCTTTTCTCGATCGATAGCGTCAGTGAATGCCTGAATCATAGGCATAAAAAAACCACCGGTCTCGGTGGTTTTTTTTATCCCCAGGCTTATTCGCCGTGGTAGATGCAACCGCTGGTGCAGGTTTCGTGGATGCGAATGGCGCTGAGTTCAGGCAGCAACGGCTTCAGCTCGTTCCAGATCCACTTGGCGAGGACTTCGCTGGTCGGGTTTTCCAGGCCGGGAATATCGTTCAGGTAGTTGTGGTCCAGGCGCTCGTAGAGCGGCTTGAAGATCGCCTTGATTTCCGAGAAATCGCGGATCCAGCCAGTGTGCGGATCGAGATCACCGCTCAGGTGAATCGCCACTTTGAACGAGTGACCGTGCAGGCGGCCGCACTTGTGACCTTCCGGGACGTGAGGCAGGCGGTGGGCGGATTCGAAGGTAAACTCTTTGAAGATTTCCACAGTGGTTTGAGCTCTGTCAGGTGGCTATCGCCCGCGGCGATGGGGCAGATCGCGAGTTTAACAGCTTGGGTTCGGGGTTGCGGGAAAACACTGACTAAAGGGTCAACAGCTGCTCGCCCAAACGCCCGCTGGCAGCCAGTTCGAGGAACTCGTCGCCGAGCCGCTGGCTCTCGTCCATGGCGGTTTTCCAGTATTTCTGGCGGCTGGCCGGGTCACCCATGAAGCGCTTGAAGTCGTTCCGGTCGGGTAATTTGCCGTAGGGCAGGCGCGACAGGTAGGCCTTCGACGGCGCCACCAGCAGCACATCTTGCAAGCGCCCGGAATTGCCGCGTCGCCATGGCAGGGTTTTGTCGAACCAGCCGGGAATCACCCGATCGGTGAAGTGCGGGTAGAGCACGATGTCGTCGCCGCTGTATGGCAAGTCGAGGTGGTAATCCAGCAAGCCGCCATCGCGATAAGTCCCCGCGCCCGCACCGGGCAAGTCACGTACGCCTTCCATGACCATCGGGATCGAACCCGACGCGAGCAAGGCCTGACGCAAGTTGCCGGCGTTCAGCGGGACGAAACGCGACGGGAAGTCATTCAGCGTGTTGAGCGGCGGCGCCAGGCGTGGGTCATGCACGATCAGCCGTTCGAAGTGTCGCGACAACCGTGAGCGCCCGCGCAGGTTGTCGGCGATCACCGAGGACAAGCCCAGCCCGAGCCGTCCGCGATGGTCGTCGGCGAGCAGGCCGTGGCTTTTCACAACCATGATGTTCAGCCGATAGAGCGGGTTGTCCAGCAGCCGCGCATCGTGCCCGTCGAGCAAGTCATGCAACATGCGCCGCGAGCTCTGGCTGATCTGCGCCATGCTCACGCCCTTGGCAAAACTCTGCGCGTTGTACAGCTCACCGAGACGCCTGATGCCTTCGGTAGCGTCCGGCAAACAGGCGCTGGCGAAGCGCCAGGAACCGACCGAAGCGCCGATCAGCGAGCGCTCACGCGGTGCGGCCGGTAGCCACTGGCCGAACAGCGCCAGGTCCAGACCTTGAATCCCCAAGGCCTTCGGGCCACCGGCAGCACCCGGCAGCGTGCCGACCTCCAGGGCGCTCAAGCCGTTTTCGCGAATCCGCGTAAAGGCTCGTGGGCCGGCCTTGAGGGTCAGGGCAGGGAATTTGATGTGGATGGCGGTCATACCGGTCTCGATTTTTTCCGGATGTGTTTACACAGGAATGAAGTGTAAATGCATCAATGATGGCAATTCAGTTTCAGTTAAGTTGATGCAGCTAGGGTGACGCCCCGGGTAATTTATGAAGAATACGCAGGCACTCCATGCTCAGGATATGTAATGAAGGTTAATCTGCGCGCCTATGGCCTGGCGACACTGACGCTCCTGGCATTTTGCTCGGTGGTGGTGGCCCGTGACCTGGATCAGGACGAAGCGCTTCGCCTGCGTCAGAAAGGCGTGATTCTACCGCTTGAACAGCTGTTGCAGCAGGCCATGGACCGCCACCCCGGCGCTAAATTGCTCGAAGCCGGGCTTGAAGAAAAGCATGAGGTCTACATTTACGAAGTCGAGTTGCTGACCGCCGACGGCGTGGTGCGCGAGCTGGACCTGGAAGCCGCCACTGGGCGCTTGATCAAAGACAAGGACGATGACTGATGCGCCTGCTGCTGGTGGAAGACCACGTACCGCTGGCCGACGAATTGATGGCCGGGCTCGATCGCCAGGGTTACGCCGTCGACTGGTTGGCCGATGGCCGCGATGCGCTGTATCAGGGCCGCTCTGAACCTTACGACCTGATCATTCTCGATCTGGGCCTGCCAGGGTTGCCGGGGCTTGAGGTGCTCGGCCAATGGCGGGCCGCGGGCCTGGCCGCGCCAGTGCTGGTGCTGACCGCGCGCGACTCCTGGGCCGAACGCATTCAAGGGCTCAAGGCTGGCGCCGACGACTACCTGAGCAAACCGTTTCACCCGGAAGAACTGCACCTGCGGATTCAAGCGCTGCTGCGCCGCTCCCACGGCCAGGCCAATCAGCCGACGCTCAAGGCCGCCGGGTTGCAGTTGGACGAGGGCCGTCAGTGCGTGATTCGCGACGGCGCCGACATTCAGCTGACCGCTGCCGAGTTCCGCCTGTTGCGCTATTTCATGTTGCACCCGGAGCAGATCCTTTCCAAAAGCCACCTGGCTGAACACCTCTACGACGGTGAAACCGAACGCGACTCGAACGTGCTGGAAGTTCACGTCAATCACCTGCGCCGCAAACTCGGCCGCAGCGTGATCGACACCCGGCGCGGTCAGGGTTACCTGTTCGGTGGGCAAACCCGGTGAGGTCGATTCAACGGCGTTTGAGCCTGGGACTGATCAGCGTCATGGTGGTGGTTGGTCTGGTGCTGGCGCAAACCAGTCTGTGGTTGTTCGAAGTGGGCTTGCAGCGTTATCTGGAAGCCGGGTTGCGCAATGACAGTGAAAGCCTGCTGATGGCCTTGGTGCGGGGGCCGCAGGGTTTGCAACTGGACGAACGGCGCCTGTCACCGGCTTACCAGCGACCGTTCTCCGGGCATTATTTCCATATCGACTTTGCCGACAATCACTGGCGTTCTCGTTCGCTGTGGGATCAGGAATTACCGCTGCTCGACCATCCCGGACTGCACAGCAACCTGCAACTGGGTCCGGAAGGCCAGCAATTGCTGGTCCTGCGCGCGGACTATCGGCGGTTGGGGCAGTCAATCTCCATCAGCGTGGCGCAGGACTACACCCCGGTGCGCGAGAGCTTCCAGCGTATGCGCCAGGTTGGGCTCGGGTTGGGCCTTACAGGGTTGCTGCTGATTCTGGTGTTACAGCGGGTCACCGTGCGGCGCGCCTTGCGACCGCTGGAAAACGCCCGCGAGCAGATCGCTCAGATGCAACAAGGGCAACGCTCGCAACTGGACGATCAAGTGCCGCTGGAATTGGTGCCTTTGGTGGCGCAGATCAACCATTTGCTCGCGCACACCGAAGACAGCCTCAAGCGCTCGCGCAATGCCCTGGGCAACCTCGGTCATGCGCTGAAGACGCCACTGGCGGTGCTGTTGAGCCTGGCGTCGGGCGAAAAACTCGACGCCCATCCCGAACTGCGCAAGATCCTTCGCGAGCAACTTGCACAGGTTCAACAGCGACTCAATCGTGAATTGAACCGCGCGCGCCTGGCCGGTGATGCCTTGCCGGGTGCGCAGTTCGATTGCGCTGCCGAGCTGCCGGGATTGCTGGCGACCCTGAACATGATCCACGGCGACCACTTGAATCTCGACTACACGGCACCGTCCGGTTTGCACTTGCCTTGGGATCGTGAGGATCTGCTGGAACTGCTCGGTAATCTGCTGGATAACGCCTGCAAATGGGCGGATGCCGAGGTGCGCTTGAGCATCGTCGAGACGGCTGAAGGGTTTGTGCTGGCAGTAGAAGACGATGGGCCGGGTATTCCCGAAGCGCAGCGCGATCAGGTGTTCAGTCGTGGCACGCGGCTGGATGAGCAGACTGACGGGCATGGTCTGGGGCTGGGGATCGCGCGCGATATCGTCGAGGCGTGGGGTGGGGAGTTGGTGTTGCAGGAAAGCGAGTGGGGTGGGTTGAAGGTTGTGGTCGAGTTGCCCAGGCGCTGAAACCTTGTGGCGAGGGAGCTTGCTCCCGCTCGACTGTGCAACAGTCGTAAATCCGGTCAATGCGGTTTAGCTGAAGCACCGCAGTGACTGGTTTTTGGGCCGCTTCGCAGCCCAGCGGGAGCAAGCTCCCTCGCCACGAGGTTGTGGATCAAACCCTGAACTGATCCATCAAACCCTGCTGCTGATTCGCCAGGCTATTGAGTGACTGGCTGACCCGCGCCGATTCATTGGCTTGCCCCGACAGCGATTCCGTCACGTCACGAATGGTCGCTACGTTGCTATTGATCTCCTCGGCCACGGCGCTCTGCTCTTCGGCAGCGCTGGCGATTTGCAGGTTCATGTCGGTAATCACCGTCACCGCATCGCCGATCTGCCGCAGGGCGGTCACCGCCTGGCTGACGTGCTCGACGCTACCCTGGGCCTGGCGATGGCTGTTGTTCATCGAGCCGACCACATCTTGCGTGCCGCTTTGCAACTGCTCGATCACCTGACGGGTTTCCTCCACCGACTCTTGCGTACGCCGTGCCAGGTTGCGTACCTCATCGGCGACCACCGCAAAACCACGCCCGGCGTCACCGGCGCGGGCCGCTTCGATGGCGGCGTTCAGTGCCAGCAGGTTGGTCTGTTCGGCGATGGCGCGGATCACTTCCAGCACCGAGCCGATTTTCTCGCTGTTGGCGGCCAGGCCTTCGACCTGGGTCATTGCCGTGCTCATGTCTGCCGCCAGGCTGTCGATGCTGGCGGTGGTGCGGTCGATCACGGTCAGGCCCTGACGAGTTGCCTGATCGGCATCGCGTGCCGCTTGCGCCGCTTGGGCGGCGCTGCGGGCGACGTCCTGGGCGGTGGCGCTCATTTCATGGGACGCGGTGGCCACCTGATCGACCTGACGGTATTGCTGCTCCATGCCGGCGCTGGTCTGGGTGGCGATGGCCGACGATTGATCCGCCGTGCTGCGCGCGTCCTGCACCGAGCGTTTCACTTGCGCGATGATCGGTTGCAGCTTGTCGAGGAAACGGTTGAACCAGCCGGCCAGTTGCCCGAGTTCGTCTTGCTTGTCATAGGCCAGACGGCGGGTCAAATCGCCTTCGCCGCTGGCGATGTCTTCCAGCATGCGCGCCACGCCAAGAATCGGCCGGGTCACACTGCGTGCCATCAACCACACCAGCAACAGACCGATGACGGCCGCCAGTACGCCGAGGCTCAGCTCGATCAGGGTGCCGGCGGTGTTGCGTTCGTCGAGTTGCTGCTTCAGGGTTTCGGCAGGGCCGACCAGGACTTTCTCCGGCACGTCGAGCAACACGCCCCACGACTTTCCACCGGGAATCGGCTGGAACGGCGACAGTACTTTGAGCAACTGATTGTTATGCAGACTCTGGGTCTGAGTGCTGGCGGCGAGCCTGCGGATCAGCTCGGCACCGTTGTCCTTGTCCACGCTGTCCAGACGCTGGCTGAGTTTGCTGGCGTCCGGGCTGTAACCGGCAAGCAGACCCACCGGGCTGAGGA
Source organism: Pseudomonas sp. GW822-FHT04C11 (assembly GCF_058800905.1). Lineage (NCBI taxonomy): Bacteria > Pseudomonadati > Pseudomonadota > Gammaproteobacteria > Pseudomonadales > Pseudomonadaceae > Pseudomonas > Pseudomonas sp. GW822-FHT04C11. Next base: position 44,756 of record NZ_JBXAMS010000013.1, read on the forward strand.
TGCTGACGCTGGTCTGGCCGTCATAGAGCTTTTTACTGGCTTGCTGGCTGACCGCTTGCAGGCTGTTGAGGTTGATATCGACCGACAGCGATGCAATGACCTTACCGTCGACCAGCAGCGGGAAGACGATGCTGGTCATCAGTACATTCTGGCCGTCGATCTCATAGAAATAGGGTTCGATCACGCACGGCTTGAGGGTGGTCCGCGGGCAGGTGAACCAGGCATTGGCGGGTTCGCCGCTGGGGCCGGTGCTGGTATCGGCCATGTCGCTTTCCGGCAGCGCCATCGAGTTCAGCTTGCCGGCGGTCGGTTGCGACCAATACAGGGCGAAGCGGCCCTTGTCGTTGCTGCCGATTTCTTTCTGGCCGCTGAACAGTTCGTCCTTGCCGTCCAGTGCGTTGGCTTCAAACACCAGCGACAGGCCGAGCAGTTGCGGGTTGGCTTGCAGCGCCGACTTGACCTGACGGGTCAGGTCTTCGCGCAGGTCGAAGGCGTCGAGGAAGCGCTTCTCGGCCTGCTCACGCAAAAACAGCACCTGGCGCGCGAAACCGTGGCCATATTGGTAGGCGTCCATGAACTGCTGGCGAATCCCCAGCGCCTGAACTTCACCCTGCGCCTCGATGCGTGCTTGAGCCGCTTCGGTGAGCATCTCCATGCTCGAGGCTTTGACCAGCTGAGAACTGTGCTCCATGCGATACAGCGAAAGACCGACCAGCAAGGTGACAATGCCGGCCAGGCACAGCCCGGCGAGCAGGGTGATTTTCCATTGAATGGAAAGTTGTCGGAGCTGCATGGAGATGTCCTTATTCGATATTTATTTGAGACTTTGCACTGTAACGGCGTCGATTCGACTTTCTTTATCCATGGAAGCCAATAAAAAACGACATAAATCCGTAGCAGCTGCCGAAGGCTGCGTTCGAGTGCGCAGCAGTCGTGAATCCAGGCGATGCGGTGTTGGTTTTGACAAGCCAGGCCTGCTGTTGCACAGTGCGTGCCCTCTAATAAAACCCTCTCTTCAATCCGCCGTCGGCTCATGCAGCTGGCTGGACGGACTCATCCTGTTTGCGCCGGATTTACCCGTCGCCCTGTTTTGAGGTAACGATGATTAATGCAGTAATTGCCGCGGTCGGCATCATGCTGGTGCTCAGCCTGTCCCGCGTGCATGTGGTGATCGCGCTGATCGTCGGCGCGTTGGTGGGCGGTTTGACCGGCGGCCTGGGCATCGATGCCACGCTCAAGGCCTTCAACAGTGGCCTGGGTGGCGGTGCGACCGTGGCCTTGTCCTACGCGTTGCTCGGCGCTTTCGCGGTGGCGATTGCCAAATCCGGCCTTGCCCACGCCTTGGCGGACAAAGCTTTGCTGCTGGTCGACCGGCAGGACGCTGCGGGTGGTGGTCAGGTCAAATGGCTGCTGATCGCGTTGCTCTGGGTGGTGGCAATCGCTTCGCAGAACGTCCTGCCGATCCACATCGCTTTCATTCCGCTGCTGGTGCCGCCACTGCTTTATGTATTGACCAAGCTGCAAATGGATCGCCGACTGATTGCCTGCGTCATGACCTTCGGCCTGATCACGCCGTACATGTTCTTGCCGGTGGGCTTTGGCAACATCTTCCTGAATGAGATTCTGCTGGCCAACGTCAGTAGAAGCGGGGTGGACATCAGTGGTGTCAACGTCACTCATGCCATGGGGATTCCTGCGTTGGGCATGGTGTTCGGGTTGTTGATGGCGTTCGTCAGCTACCGCAAGAAGCGCGTGTATGACCTGGAGAAAATCGAGCGGGTCGAGCAGGTCGCGGTGCAATACAACCCGTTGACCCTGATGGTCGCGGGGCTGGCGATTGCCGCTGCGTTCATCATTCAGTTGCTGCTGGACTCGATGATTATCGGCGCGCTGGCCGGGTTTCTGATCTTCTCGGTATCGGGTGTCGTGCGCTGGCGCGAGACTGACGACCTGTTCACCGAAGGCATGAAGATGATGGCGATGATTGGTTTCATCATGATCGCCGCCTCGGGTTTCGCCGAGGTCATGAAGGCCACCGGTGACGTGAAAACCCTGGTCGAGGCCTCGGCGTCGTGGATCGGTCACAGCAAAGGTGTCGGTGCATTACTGATGTTGCTGGTCGGGCTGCTGGTGACCATGGGCATCGGCTCATCGTTTTCCACAGTGCCGATTCTTGCGGCGATCTTCGTGCCGTTGTGCGTGCAACTGGGTTTCAGCCCGTTGGCGATCGTCTGCATCGTCGGGACTGCCGGCGCCTTGGGCGATGCCGGTTCGCCAGCGTCCGATTCGACCCTGGGCCCGACCTCCGGCCTGAATATCGACGGCCAGCATCACCATATCTGGGACACCGTGGTCCCGACGTTCCTGCACTACAACCTGCCGCTGCTGGCGTTTGGCTGGGTGGCGGCGATGATCCTCTGATCCCCCCGTCAAGCCCTCTGCCCCTGTAGGAGCATAGCTTGCTAGCGATAGCGATCTCACGGACACCATCGCGAGCAAGCTTTGCTCCTACAGTTTTGCGTTGCTCTGCCGTTAATGCTTTAACCACGCCAATAATATCCAGAGTGAACAACACATGCGCCTGAGCCTTAAAGCCAAAGTCTTGTCCCTCTCCGTCCTCCCGGTGTTGCTCTTTGCGTTGGTGATCAGTCTGACCACTGCCTTCATTTTGCAAGAGCAGGCCCGTAAAGAAGTTGAAGAAACCCGTCAGCGTTTGATGAACGATGCCAAGGCCACCCTGCAAAGTTACGTTGCGGTGGCGATGACGGCGATCAAGCCGCTGTATGACGCCGCAGCGCCTGGCGATGAGGCGGCTCGCGCGCAAGTGGTCAAATTGCTCTCGAGCATCAGCTACGGCAAGGACGGTTACTTCTTCGGCTACGATTCCAACACCGTGCGCCTGTTCAAGGCCAACAGCCCGGAAGGCGTTGGCCAGAGTTTCAAGGACAATCGCGATCCTAATGGCGTGTATGTCAACCGCGACCTGGTGAAAGTCGCCAAGGACGGTACGCACTACCTGCAATACAGCTCGCCGTTGCCTGGCGACAGCAAAGTCCTGGTGCCCAAGCTGGGTTACACCGAATACCTGTCCAAGTGGGACATGGCTATCGGTACCTCGGTGAATCTCGATGGTGTCGAAGCCCAGGTCGCCGTGGTCCAGACCGAGGTTCGCGAGCGCATGGAAGGCGTGCTGCTGAGCATCGTCGGCGTCGCAGCGGTGGTGCTGCTGGTGATCGCGGCGGTCGGTCTGTTCGTGGCCAATACCATTTTGCGTCCGTTGCACCTGATGAAGGCCAATCTGGACGACATCGCGGCAGGCGAGGGCGATTTGACGCGCCGGCTGGCGATTACCTCTCAAGATGAACTGGGCGAGCTGGCCGGTTCGTTCAACCGTTTTGTCGACAAAATTCACGGTCTGGTGCGGCAGATTACCGAGATGACGTCGCAGCTGACCGGGCTGGTCAATCAGGTCTCCGATCAGGCCCAGCGTTCGGATCAGGCCATGGAGCGCCAACGTCACGAGACGGATCAGGTGGCCACGGCGATCAACGAAATGTCGGCGGCAGCGCAGGAAGTGGCGAAAAGCGCTCAGGGCGCTGCGGTGGCGGCCCAGCAAACCGACGAAGAAGGTCAGGCGGCCAAACGCGTGGTGGCCGGGAGTATTTCGCAGATCCATGCGCTGGTGAAAGATATTCGCAGCAGCGGGGTTTCTCTCGACAGTTTGCAGCAGGACGTGTCGTCGATTGTCAGCGTGCTGGGGGTGATCCGTTCGATTGCCGACCAGACCAACCTGCTGGCGCTGAACGCTGCCATCGAAGCCGCTCGCGCCGGGGAGGCCGGGCGTGGTTTTGCGGTGGTCGCCGATGAGGTGCGCGCGCTGGCCAGTCGCACTCAGCAAAGCACTCAGGAAATTCAGGGCATGATCGACCGCTTGCAGGCCGGCACCCAGTCGGCGGTCGATGCCATGCGCCGTTCAAGCGAAGCCGGTGACGGCACCTCGGCCCAGGCCAATCAGGCGGGCGCTTCGCTGGACACCATGGCCCAGTTGATCGGCACCATCAATTCGATGAACGCGCAGATCGCCAGCGCCGCCGAAGAGCAAACCGCGGTGGCCGAAGAGATCAACCGCAGCGTGCATCAGATCGCCCTCGCCGTGGACAGCGTCGCCGACGAAACCCAGCTCGGCGCACAAACCTCCCGCAGCCTGGCGGATTTGGGCCAGCGGTTGGGTAAATTGGTCGGGCAGTTCAGGATCTAAAGGTGTTTTTGCTTGAACCCCCGTAGCAGCTGCCGAGCCCGCGAGGCTGCGTTCGAGGACGCAGTCCTCGCAAATCCTGCGTACGCGGTTTACCTGAAAAAACGCGCTGCCTGATTTCACGACCGCTTCGCGGCCGAACGCAGCCTCGCGGGCTCGGCAGCTGCTACGGGGGGAGTATCTGCCAATCGTGGCTAAACTACTGTCACATCGCGCATCAACAACCCGAACTTCAGATCCACCGCATCCGGAATCGGTAGATACACGGTGTGCCCGTCCCCCGGTGCCACTTCAATTGCTTCGCCTTTGGCGCTTTGCAATTGATGCAAGTCGAAGTGGAAATTGCCTTTGGGCGTCATCAATTCCATGTGATCGCCCAAACCAAAGCGGTTCTTCACCTTGACCTCGGCCAGCCGATCACGGCGCTCACCGGTCAGCTCACCGACGAACTGCTGACGCTCCGACACCGAGCTGCCGTTCTGGTAGTTCTGGTATTCGTCATGCACATGGCGGCGCAGGAAACCTTCGGTGTAGCCACGCTGGGCCAGGGATTCAAGGTCGGTCATCAGGCTGCGATCGAACTCGCGGCCGGCCACGGCATCGTCGATGGCGCGGCGATAGACCTGAGTGGTCCGGGCGCAGTAGAAGTGCGATTTGGTCCGGCCCTCGATCTTCAACGAGTGGACGCCCATCTGCGTCAAGCGAGCGACATGTTGCACCGCGCGCAGGTCCTTGGCGTTCATGATGTAGGTGCCGTGCTCGTCCTCGAAGGCCGGCATCAGTTCATCGGGGCGGTTGGCTTCCTGGAGCAAAAACACTTGATCAGTGGGCGTGCCGATGCCCAGCGTTGGCTCTGGAGTGAATGCTTGAACGATCTCGCCCACGGTGTTTTCCGTGGCCGGCTGTGCGGCGTATTTCCAGCGACAGGCGTTGGTGCAGGTGCCCTGATTGGCATCACGCTTGTTCATGTAACCCGACAGCAGGCAGCGCCCGGAATAGGCCATGCATAGCGCGCCATGAACGAACACTTCCAGCTCCATGGCGGGGACTTGCTGGCGAATCTCGGCGATTTCTTCCAGCGACAGCTCCCGCGACAGGATGATCCGGCTCAGACCTTGCTGCTGCCAGAACTCAACACTGGCCCAGTTCACTGTGTTGGCTTGCACCGAGAGGTGAATCGGCATCTGCGGGAAATGCCGGCGCACCAGCATGATCAACCCCGGGTCGGACATGATCAACGCGTCCGGAGCCATGGCGATGACCGGCTCAAGATCCTTGAGGAAGGTTTTCAGCTTGGCATTGTGCGGGGCGATGTTCACCACCACATAGAAACGCTTGCCCTGGGCCTGGGCCTCGCGGATACCGAGGGCCAGGTTGGCATGATCGAACTCGTTATTGCGCACACGCAAGCTGTAGCGCGGCTGGCCGGCGTAGACCGCATCGGCGCCATAGGCGAAGGCGTAACGCATGTTTTTCAGGGTGCCGGCAGGGGCAAGCAGTTCAGGCGTGGCGAGGGGCATGAGGGGCTCGATCACAAAAGCTCGCGAGGGTAGAGCAGTCGTGTGAAGCGTTTATTGATCTGGATCTATGTCGGGTGAAAAAAGCAGGGCACTCGGGCGCGTGGTGGCTGACTAACGTAGAACAGGCAGTCAGTGTCTGCGGGTTACTGGCGGGGAGCGGACATGAACCAAACCGTTGTGCGAGACAGATCGCTGCTGGTGCTGCTGGTGTTGGTGACCGCCGCTTTCATCTGGATTCTGCTGCCGTTCTACGGCGCGGTGTTCTGGGCGGTGATTCTCGGGATTGTCTTCGCGCCCTTGCAGCGCCGGCTGCAAGTGAAGTTTGGCTGGCACCGCAACCTGACGGCGCTCTCCACCCTGGGCATCTGCCTGGTCATTGCCATTTTGCCGGTGATCATTACCAGCGTCCTGTTGGTACAAGAGGGGGCGACCCTCTACAAGAATATCGAGAGTGGCCAGTTGGACATCGCCGGCTATCTGGCGCAGTTCAAACACAGCCTGCCGCCGTATTTTCAGCACCTGCTGGACCGCTTTGGCATGGGTGATCTGAGCACTTTGCGCGAGAAGATCGTCAAGAGCGCGATGCAGGGCAGCGAGTTTTTCGCCAGTCAGGCGTTCAGCTTCGGCCAGGGCACGTTCGAGTTCTTGGTGAGCTTTTTCATCATGCTCTACCTGTTGTTCTTCTTTCTGCGTGACGGTGCCGAACTGTCGCGCAAGGTTCGTGCGGCCGTGCCATTGGCGGAACACCAAAAGCGCCGCTTGCAGCTCAAGTTCAACCGCGTGGTGCGAGCCACGGTCAAAGGCAACCTGCTGATGGCGATTACGCAAGGCGCGCTGGGTGGGTTGATTTTCTGGTTTCTGGATATTCCCAGTGCATTGCTCTGGGCGGTGGTGATGGCGTTTCTGTCGCTGCTACCCGCAGTGGGGGCGGGGATTGTCTGGGCGCCGGTGACAGCCTGGTTCCTGCTCAGCGGCGCGATCTGGCAGGGCGTGGTGCTGGGGCTGTTCGGGGTGTTCGTGATCGGTCTGGTAGACAACATTCTGCGTCCGACCCTGGTGGGCAAGGACACCAGGATGCCGGATTACCTGGTCCTGGTTTCGACCTTGGGCGGTCTGGCGATCTTCGGTCTCAATGGTTTTGTCATTGGGCCGTTGATTGCCGCGCTGTTCATGTCGAGTTGGGACTTGTACATCGAAACCAGGCCACGCGTGCAGTTGCCTTAAGCGCCCAGCGCGTAGGTGCCGATACGTTGCGACAGGGCCTGGGCGGCAGGCAGTGAAGTGAGCGGGCCGCTGATCGCGACGCCGTCCTGAACCAGATACCAACAGGCGAGCAATCCCAGCTCTCTGAGCGGTGCGGGAACGGCGCTGCCGATAACGGACATGATCTGAACCTTGGGCATAAGTACCTCCATCAATCTATGGAGCTACCTTACTGACCCGACAGTTCAACGGAAAATCAACGCGCTCGATAGTGGACATTGACAACAACGTGGCGAATGGCCGCTGTCAGTCGACGACCTGGTCGAGCATGTTCATCACTTCATGGTCATTGAGCAGGCCTTTACGCACCAGGTTTTCGGCGAGCAGCGAGAGAAACTTGGCGCTGCGATGGCCTTCCAGGTGTTTGAGCTCGGTCAATGCGTTATAGACCTTGCTTGAGGTACAGAGTCCAACAATGCGGTGCGGGTTTTGCGTGGGCATAAGGGCGTCCTTGTTGTTATGAACCGTTTATTACGGACAATTCAAAGCTTGCGGAACTGTCATGACATAAATATGACGGTTATTGCACACAAGCCAGGGCATTCGTCGGATCAATCATGCCAAATTTAACCGCAGTCACTGTCCCGGTAGCGACCTTGGCGAGATTTATTCAGACATAGTTCGACGGCTGAAACGAAAACAGGCCCCGTTTCGAGGCGGGGCCTGTGTTGTGTAGTCTGCAGTGATGACCAGCCGGAGCCTTAGTAGCGAGGCTGAATGTAGTACCCCGGTTGTGGCGGGACGTAAACCGGTGCTGGCTGGACATACACCGGCTGCGGTTGAACGTAGACTGGCTGCGGTTGAACGTAGACCGGTTGTTGTTGTACGTAAACCGGACGCTCGTTGGACATGACTGATCCCGCGACCACCGCGCCTACCACCGCGCCGACGGCGAGCGGTGCACCCCAGCCCCAGCCGCCGCCACGGCCATGACCATAATAGTAGCCATGGGCTTGTGCCTGTCCTGCGACAGCAAATGCACCGATCAGCAAGGCTATTACAGGGAGTTTGCGGATCATGATAATTCCTCGTGTTTTCGCCCCAACGCGCTTGAGCCTTCAATAGATCCAAGGATAGTTGCGGGGATAACTCTAAGACAGCGTTTTTTGGCGAATCTGCGACGCGTCAGAGTAAATATTGTGTAAGGTCTGTACCGGCTTCTTTACCTTTACCTACCCGCCGGGCCAGAGGCCTCGCTATGATCGGATAAACCCGATGCCATGGCCAATCCCGTCCATCTGAAAGTGCAACTTGAAGGAGATCCACATGCTGATGAACCCGAATAAAGACACCCAACTGTGCATGTCACTGTCTGGGCGCCCCGGGAATTTCGGCCTGCGTTTCCACAACCATCTGTATGAGCAACTGGGCCTGAATTTCTATTACAAGGCGTTCAGCAGTCAGGATCTGCCGGGGGCGATTGGCGGGATTCGTGCCCTGGGTATTCGCGGCTGCGGCGTATCGATGCCCTTCAAGGAAGCCTGCATCGCACTGGTCGATGAGCTGGATGCGTCGGCGCAAGCCATTGCCTCGATCAATACCATCGTTAACACCAACGGTCACCTCAAGGCGTACAACACCGATTACATCGCCATCGAGCAACTGTTGAAAACCCATGCCGTGCCGCAAGACTCGACGTTCGCCTTGCGCGGCAGCGGCGGGATGGCCAAGGCGGTGGCCAGTGCCTTGCGCGACGGTGGCTATCAAAACGGCCTGATCGTGGCGCGTAACGAAAGCGCGGGTCGCGCCTTGGCCGACTCGCTGGGCTATCGCTGGCAAGCAGAACTGGGCAGTGAGCGTCCACGGATGTTGGTCAATGTCACGCCGATTGGCATGAGCGGTGGCGCGGAGGCCGATCAGCTGGCCTTTGACGCTGACGCCATCGATGCTGCCGAGACTGTCTTCGATGTGGTGGCGATCCCCTCGGAAACGCCGCTGATCGTGCGCGCTCGAGCCGCAGGGAAACGGGTCATCACCGGGCTTGAAGTCATCGCCATTCAGGCGCTTGAGCAGTTTGTGCTGTACACCGGCGTGCGTCCCAGCGAAGAGCAGTTCCACAAGGCCGTGGCGTTCGCCCGCAGCTGATCAGGCGCTGCGGGCCAGGGTGGCCAGGTTACTCGAGGCGCGCCAGACGCTCTTCGAGCGCCGCAATCCGCGCTTCGAGTTCTTCGATGCGCTCCACCGACACGCCGCCGCTGGCGCCACGCTCCGCCGGGTTCTGGCGGGCGGCGAGGATCGCTTCGATATCTGCCGGGTCGCCCAGTGCGTGCATGTAGCGGTCTTCGCGCTGGCCCGACTGGCGCGGCAGCAACATCGCGAGCCCGCGGGCAATCAAGCGCTCCAGCTGATGCACAACCTGTTCGGCATCTTCGAAGTCGTGCATGCGGCCGCTGCGTGTCAGCAGTTCGTTGACCGTCTGCGGACCGCGCAGAAACAGCAAGCCGCTCAGAATAACCTGGGCCGGGACCAGCTCCAGCGCCTTGTCGAGCCGATGCTCCCAGCGATCGGCGCGGCTGCCCATGACCAGTTTGGTAAAGCCTCGACCTTCCAAGGCGCGCAAGCTTTGCCCGACCTGGCCCTGGCTGAGGTTCATCACCGGTTCCCGGCTGGTTTTCTGGTTACAGGCGATGACCAGTGCATTAAGGGTCAGCGGATAGGTCTCCGGGCTGGTCGCCTGTTTTTCGATCAACGAGCCGAGAATGCGCAGCTCCGTGCTGCTCAGTTGCAGTGCATCGGTGGACGTCTCTGGCTCTGCGCTCATGCTTTCCGGGCCCTTGCTAACCGTATCTTCCATTGTTGACTCCCTAATTTAGCAACAGACCCTTGTTTGTGGGTCAGATCGCTCTCCTTTCCGTCGTTCTGTTTGACGCAGAACCTCGTCGGAGGAGGCGAGTGCGCCAATCTTAGCGCACTGTTGCTCAATCTTCTGATGGCGGCACGGTTATTCTCGCCGTCGGCATCGCTATCGTAGAGCGTGCCGTATACCTCACTCAGCAAGTTTTTCGGGCGATACGATCCAGACACTGCAGGGCATTTTGTACAACAGGCTTTCTGCCGTGCTGCCGACCAGCCGGTCCAGCCCTCGATGGCTGATCCGGCCCATGACAATCACATCGACCTGATTGACCTCGGCATAGTTGACCAGGACCTTGCCCGGGTTGCCCATGATCATGTGACGCTGTTCCGGCGGGATGCCATTACGCTCGGCAAGTTCGTTGAATGCCTCCCCCTGAGCGTCGAACAGGGTCTTGGCTTTGCCTGAAGAGAAGAAGGTCGAAACGTTGTTGAAGTCGAATTCGTCGGCACTGATGGAGGAAAGGTCATAGGCATAGACGACGTCGACCTCGGCATTGCAGGCGCTCGCCAGTTTGACCGCTTCGTGGAGTATCCGGTCGTTCAAGCCTTGGTACTGTTTATCGCGATGGAAGGGGTCGACCGCTGCAACAACCTTGCGAGGCAAGGCATGGATGGCGTTACTGACGAAATGCAGCGGTACTGGACATTCGCGCAGCAAATGCACGTCGAGCGGTGTGAACATCAGCCGCGAGAGCAGCGATTCGTGTTGCAGTGCTTTGATCAGCAACTCGATCGGCTGTTCTTTGAGGTGGATCAGAATTTCCTGCAGCGGGCGTTCGACCCAGGTCACCTCGGTGGTGACTTCCAGGCCAATCTTGCGCAGAGGCCTGGCCTGCTCCTCCAGCCACAGGCGGTGACGTTCGATATAACCCAGGCGCATCTCTTCGCGGGCCTGGTCGTTGACCAGGCTGGCAGTCGCCAGGCCTTCCAGGTAGTCGAAAGCCACGATGTGCAACGCCGCGCCCTCGGCCTTGGCCAGTGCGGCGGCCCTGTCGAAGGCCGGGCTGTGCTCCATCAGCGGCGAGACGATCAGCATGAAACGTGATTGATCAGACATGACAAATCTCTCCTGGGTAGACACAAAGTCGGCGGCTGTACGGTTGGCACGGTGAGTTGTCAGCTCCTGAAACCATGACCTGATCGTGTCGCTGGCCAAGTGCCCGAGCTTGATCTGTGTCAAACCGGCGAGAGGCCAGTCTTGTCGTCCGACATACGGTCGTTTGCTGCGCCTCCAATCTGCTGATTATTGACCATGATCAATCTCTCGTCCGCGAACCCGGCGCAGTCTGAAACTGGTGCGCGCTTCACGCCAGGACGCATTACCCGCAGACCGATTGCGAGGCTTGATCCGAGGCCGGCTATGATTATTGAAATAACGGAACAACTGGCAAGACACCGTTGGCTCGTACAGATGGATGTGTGGGAGGTGGGTTTCGACAGTCGGGATGAAGCAGAGGCGTTCGTCAGGCAGCTCAAGGCGCGCATCAATGCGCCGCATGCCTGGCCGGCAAACACTGTCACCAAGCCATTGCCCCGACAGCCCGCCGGTTCTCGATCCGACCCGGCGGTCGAGCAACGGGTGCTGGCTGATCTCGCGAGATAAGCGCCGAGGTCAGGGGGGGATGACCGGGTGCGTACCCAATGAGTGAAACCTTCGGCCTGACCAATGCAGCCGCTGCGCTGGGCATCGGCATGCTGGTCGGTCTTGAGCGCGAGCGCCACAAGGGCGGGGGCGACAGCCGCGCCTGTGCCGGGTTGCGGACATTCGCGATCACTGCACTATTGGGCTATATCTCCCCGCAGGTTGGCGGCGGTCTGCTGGTGGGGATCATCGCGATCTGTGTGGCGCTGCTGCTCACCGTGGCTTATTGGCGAAACCTTGAAAAGGATCCTGGCATTACCAGTGAAGTGGCTTTGCTCACGGTGTTGGTACTGGGGGCGTTGTGTGGCACCGCGCCGGAGTTGGCCATTGCGATTGGCGTGGTGATGGCGGGGTTGCTGACTTATCGTCAGCGGTTGCATCACTTTGCGCACAATCAGTTGACCGACGCGGAAATTCGCGACGGTCTGGTGCTGTTGGTCGCCGCACTGGTGGTGCTGCCACTGGCGCCAGATCGCTTCATCGGGCCCTATGCTGCAATCAATTTGCGCACCATTTGTACCTTGACCGTACTGTTGATGACGATAGGCGCGGTGGGGCATATCGCGGTTCGCACCCTGGGCACCCGCTACGGTTATCCGATCAGTGCGATCGCTTCGGGGTTCGTTTCCGGTACGGTGACCATTGCGGCCATGGGGCATATCAGTGCCAAGGAGCCGGCGCACATAAAAGTCCTGAGCAGCGCTGCGATGCTGTCCAATCTGGCGACCGTGATACAGGTGGGCCTGATCCTGGGAACAGTTGATCCCGGCCTGTTGCGCAGCATGTGGGGGCCGTTGTTATCCGGACTCTTCGTCACGGGGTTGTATGGCCTTTGCTTGATGTTTCCAAGATCGACGGGGGACGGCAACGAGCCGATCAAGGTCGGTGGTGCGTTCAATCTCAGACTGGCCTTGATCGTGGTACTGGCCATGACCGGCATTACCTTCCTGTCTTCTGCAATGCTGAGTCACTTTGGCCAGGTGGGTGTGATGCTGACGACGGCCCTCGGCGGTTTTGCCGATGCCCACTCTTCAACGGCGTCCATTGCTTCCCTGGCCAAGGCCGGTCAGTTGCCTTTCGACGCCATTGCCGGCCCCGTGCTGATGGCGGTGAGCAGCAACTCGCTGAGCAAATGTGTGGTGGCGTGGGTTAGCGGCGGTCGGCCGTTCGCCACTTATGTCATCCCGGGTCAGGTATTGATGACGGCGGCGATGTGGGCGGGCACCTTGTTGCACTGAAGCGTTCGATGCGGCTCGTATCAATCGAGCTCCTGCAAACAGTGCATAGAGCTGATAAAGATCAACTCGCCTGCACCCGGAACGTTCAATCTGTAGCCTTACCGATAGCATTGAAATGGCCGAGCGCCGAGGTGTCTTATGTCGCAGACTCAACGTTTATTGCTGATTGCCCCGCCCGCGATGACCCGTACTCCGGCGTTCGAACGCGCTACGGCCCTGGCTCTGGCGGCGCAATTGCCCTTGCATATCGTGGCGTTCGATTACAGCGAAGCCTTGGCGGTGGCCGGTCTGTTCGCCCCCGAAAAAATCCGGCAAGCCCGTGATGGCTATCTGGAAAACCATCGACAATGGCTTGAGCAGCAAGCCTACCTGGCGAAGAAGCATGGGGTCGAGGTCACCAGTGAGGTGGTCTGGGTCCAGCACCCCTATGAAGAGATCCTTCACTTCGTCAACGAGATGCCTCTGGCCCTGATCATCAAGGACGCCCAGGAGGAGTCCGCGTTGAAGCGGATCTTCTTTACTCCGCTGGACTGGCAGTTGCTGCGCGACTGCCCAGTGCCGGTGCATCTGGTCACCAACGCCAGCTACGCACGGCCGCACAAGATTCTGGCAATTATCGATGTGTTGCGCAGTGAAGACCAGGACCTGGTGTTCAACGATCAGATTGTCGACGCGGCAGTGAAGCTGGCCGAACAGTGCAACGCCGAGCTTGATTTGGTGCATGTGTATGACTGGGCAGCGGTGTACGCCACGGACATGGGCGTTGGTGCATTGCCCCTCGCCACCGGCATCTACGAAGCATTGGGCGAGGCGCAACATGAGGCATTTGCGGCCCTGGCCGAGCGCCACGGCGTGCCGGCCGATCATCGCCACTTCATTGAAGGCGCGCCCCTGCAGAGTATCTGCGAGTTTGCGACTGATCATCAGATCGATGTCATCGTCATGGGAACGGTACACCATAAGGGTTTGAACAAACTCTTGGGCAGCACCGCCGAACATCTCTTGCATCGGGCGCCGTGCAGTGTGCTGGCGATCAAGCCGGGCGAGCGGCTGCAGTAGTGTTGAATTACCCCTTGGCGCGCCAGTGTCTGGTGCTCCAAGGGGTATTTTTCTTACAGCATGAGGCGATGAATGACCTGGCGGGCATCGTCTGGATCGTTATGGACTTCAAATCCCAGGGCTTTTGCCAAATCGCGCATGGGGGCATTGCTTGAGGCATCAATGGAATACATCTGATGAAAGCCGTTCTTGCGGGCTGCTTTGATCAAATGCTCCATCAACAGCGTACCCAGCCCCAGGTGCTGCCATTCATCGGCGACGGTGATCGCGCATTCGCATTCATGTTCGGCAGTGGCGGCATAACGACTGACGCCGATTTCGATCAATTTACCGTCTTCGTGGACCAGCGCGATGTAAGCCATGCGCTTCTTGCCGTCGATGTCCATCAACTGGTCGAGCATGGCCTTGCCGGGTTCGTTGATTTGCGCCAGAAAGCGCATATGACGGGATTCCGGGGACAGGCGTTTGATGAATGCGTATTCGCGCTCGCGGTCTTTATCCGTCAATGGCCGGATCAGTACATGCCGACCGTCCCTGAGTGCTTCGATCCAGTATTGCCCGGAGACCGCGGCATAGGCGGCGGCAGCCCGTTCGTTGTGGTCCTTGACAGTGAGCATGGTGCAATCCTCCCTCTGATGGAAAAAAGGTCCGCGTGTAGCAGAAGGTCACGCGGTTCATACCTTTTTACGCCAACGGCGGCACTCGAATCTGATCTGGATCAGACACTCGGCACAGGCGTCCTCAAAGGCCCGGATTTGATGTAAATCAACCACGTTGGGGGCAATGAGCGCAGTCTAGGAACATGCCGGCGGGATCGACCGGCGCCGAGCCGAGGTGTGTGATGGGTCATTATCAACGGTTACTGCTGATCGCCGATCGAACCTTGCATCAATCTCCAGCCTTGCTGCGCGCGGTCGCCCTGGCCAAGGCGAGTGGGGCGGTCTTGCACGTGTGTGCCTTTGTCGAACCGGTGCCGATCGTTCATTTGTGGGATGAAAAAGTCGATGAAGCGGCATTTCAGAGCTACCTGCGTCGCTATCGTCGCTGGATGTCGGAGGAGATCCAGCGGCTGAGCGGTGAGGGACTGAAAGTCTCGGTGGAGGTGGTCTTCACCACCCATCCGTTGCTGGATATCCTGAAGCATGTCGAGGAGTTCAAGCCTGACCTGCTGATCAAGGACGCCACGCTGGAGCCGGTGCTGAAACGGGTATTCATCACGCCACTTGATTGTCACCTGCTGCGCGAATGCCCGGTGTCTGTGCACCTGGTCAACCAGGCCCGTTACAGCTTGCCTCACCGGATCGTGGCGGCGGTCGACCCCTTCGACCCGCAAACCCAGATCAGTGGCCTCAACGACACCATCATTCAAACCGCGAACGCCCTGGCCCTGCAGTGCGATGCGCCGCTGCATTTGCTCTACGCCTATGACCTGTCGCCCGCGTTCAATGGCGATGCACCGTTGGTCAACGGCGGCTGGAGCATGGATTACATGGAGGAGCTGCGTGAATCCCTGCACCTGGCATTCGTGACCCTGGCCGACCGCTACGGTATACCGCCCGAACGACGGCACTTTGTCATGGGCCAACCGGTTCGGGCATTGACCGAGTTTGTCGAAGAATACCTGGCCGACGTGGTGGTGATGGGCACGGTGCACCGGGTCGGGCTGGATCGGTTGATTGGCAGCACCACCGAACGGGCGCTTTACTCAGTGCCTGGCAGCATTCTGGCGGTTCGCTCACCCGGCTTTGCGGTCAGGGGGTGAGCACGATGGCGCCTTTGACCTGACCGCTCCTCAGGTGGGCGAGCGCTTGATTGGCATCGTCCAGTGCAAAGCAGGTGACATCGCTGTGCACGGGCGTATGGCGGATCTCCTGGAAAAACGCCGTGCCGTCTTCGCGCGTCAGGTTGGCCACCGAACGTACGCTGCGCTCACCCCAGAGCAGTCGATAGGGAAACGCCGGGATGTCGCTCATGTGGATGCCGGCGCATATCACACAGCCACCCTTGACGGTGGCCTCCAGCGCCAACGGCACCAGCGCTCCGACGGGGGCGAAGATCAGGCTGGCGTCGAGCAGGTGTGGCGGTTTCTGGTCCGAGGGGCCCGCCCAGGCGGCGCCCAACGTTCGGGCATACGCCTGGCCCTCGTTGTCGCCCGGTCGGGTGAAGGCGTATACCTGTTGACCTCGGCCCAGCGCCACCTGGATTGCCAGGTGCGCGGCGGCACCGAACCCGTAGAGGCCCAGATGACGTGCGGTTTTGGCCATTTGCAGCGCTCGAAAGCCGATCAGCCCGGCGCATAGCAACGGTGCGGCTTCGGTGGCCGAGAGCGTGTCCGGAAGGCGAAAGCAGAAGCGCGCGTCGGCCACGGTGTAGTCGGCATAACCGCCGTCCAGATTACAACCGGTGAACTGCGCCTGATCGCAGAGGTTCTCCCGGCCCGAGCGGCAGAACTCACACCGGCCGCAAGTCGATCCGAGCCAGGGAACGCCGACCCGCTGGCCGATCCAGTCGGGCGCAACGTCAGCCCCCACCGCGGTCACTTCCCCGACGATTTCATGCCCCGGCACTCGCGGCAGTGTCGCTTGTGGCAGCTCGCCATCGACCAAGTGCAGGTCGGTGCGGCATACGCCACAGGCCAGGACTTTGATTAACAGTTGCTGAGCATCAGGTGTCGGGATCGCGCGCTCTTCCCGTTGCAGTGGCTGGCCAGGAGTCTGTAGCACCATGGCGCGCATGACGATTCTCCGGAATCAACGGCATTCAGGCTGTCAAACTGGCGCGTCCCGATGGCAGCCGGTGACCAGATGCTTGAGCCTGTCCATGTCGAGGATGGTGACGTTACGCCCGGAAATCTCGACCAGTGCCTGATCCCGCAGGTGGGCAATGCCTCGACAGATGGTTTCCAGACGCAGCCCCAGGTAGGAGCCGATCTCTTCGCGACGCATCTTCAGTACGAACTCCCTGGACGAATAACCGCGCAGGCTAAGCCGCAGTGACAGGTTCAGCAGAAAGGCCGCCAGACGTTCGTCGGAGTTCATTTTGCCCATCAACATCAGCATTTCGTGATCGCGCACTATTTCGCGGCTTAGAAGTTTGTTCAGATTGTGCTGCAGTGTAGGCAGCTCCCGGGAAAGCTTCTCCAGCTGGGCGAAATGGATGGGACACACTTCGCTGTCCTCAAGAGCGAAAGCATTGCAGGTGTGCTGCTCTTCACTGATGGCGTCCAGGCCGAGCATCTCGCCGGGTATTTGAAAACCGGTGACTTGCTCGCGACCGTCGAGAGACAACACTGTGGTCTTGAAAGAACCGATGCGCACTGCGTAAAGCGAGCGCAATGAATCGCCCGTGCGATACAACGCTGCACCTTTTTTAACTTTTACGCGCTGGATGATCAGGGTATCCAATCGCTCTACTTCCTGGTCGGTCAGGCCAATCGGCAGGCACAGTTCCAGCACGCTGCAGTTGGCGCAGGCAGCCTTGAGGTAATGGGCGTGAAGGGGGCGGAGGTCATACGGCGGCATTAAGCGTCCCTCTTTCGATGTATCAAGCATAGGCGCTGAGAGCCCGGTCAAACCCTTAATGTGTAAACCGGGGGCGTTTGTACGACGAACGGGGAAGGGGGCCCAGCAGATTCAGTGACGGAAGCTGCCGCGTTGACGCTCTCGAGATCTCCTCTTCAGAGAGGGTGCGTTTGATGTAAATCAAGTCTTGAACCTCCCAGACTCCCAGAATCGACAAATGCCCTGTTCGCAGCGCGGTCCTGTCATCGACGGTCGGTGCTGCTCCTTGTCGAGAGCGGAGAGCTTCATGAGCGATTTTCTGAGTGCCGAGCAGCTGGAAGGTCTCGACGCCTATTGGCGAGCGTCCAATTACCTGGCGGTGGGTCAGATCTACCTCAAGGACAACCCGCTGATCAGCGCACCCCTGGCACTGGAACATGTAAAACCGCGTTTACTGGGGCATTGGGGAACAACGCCTGGGCTGAATCTGATCTACGTGCACCTCAACCGCCTGATCACCTGTTACGACCTGAACATGATCTTCGTCACCGGCCCCGGGCATGGTGGGCCGGCGATCGTGGCGCAGACCTATCTGGAAGGGACTTATACCGAGTTCAATCCTTCAGTGGAGCAGAACCGTAACGGCCTGGTCCGGCTCTTTCGGCAGTTTTCCTGGCCTTATGGGCTTTCCAGCCATGTTTCGGCGCAGATTCCCGGGTCGATCCATGAAGGCGGCGAACTGGGCTATTCCCTGGCCCATGCTTACGGCGCGGCGTTCGATAACCCGGACCTGATCGTGGCGTGCGTGATCGGCGACGGTGAGGCTGAAACGGGAACGCTGGCGGCCAGCTGGCATTCCAACAAATTCCTTAATCCGGTGCGTGACGGGGCTGTCCTGCCGATTCTGCACCTCAATGGCTACAAGATCGCCAACCCCTCGATACTCTCCAGAATCAGCGAAGACGAACTGTCGGCCCTGATGTATGGCTACGGTTACGATCCGTATTTTGTCGAGGGTGACGAGCCTGAAGAGGTTCATCAGGCGTTGGCCAGAACCCTGGACACGATGCTGTTGAAAATCCGCGAGATCCAGCGTGTTGCGCGCAAATACCCGCAGCCCCCGGTGCCGGAGCGCCCCCTTTGGCCGATGCTGGTGCTGCGTACGCCAAAGGGCTGGACAGGCCCCAAATTCGTCGATGGCCGGCGTATTGAAGGCACGTGTCGTGCGCATCAGGTGCCGCTGGCGGATTTCGGCCAGCCGACTCATCTGCGGCAACTGGAGGAGTGGCTCAGCAGCTATCGTCCGGATGAGCTGTTTGACGCCAACGGTGCCTTGTTACCCGAAATCGCTGCGCTGGCACCGACGGGGCACCGGCGAATGAGCGCCAATCCTCACGCCAATGGTGGCCTGCTGCTGCGACCGCTGGATCTGCCGCGCTTTACCGAATACGCCGTGAAACTTCCCGCGCCGGGCTGCCTGCGCGCAGAAGCGACCCGGGTGCTGGGGGCGTTTCTGCGCGATGTGATGAAAAACAATCTGGCCTCAGGCAATTTTCGGTTGTTCGGCCCGGATGAAACCGCCTCGAACCGACTGGATGCAGTCTACGACGTCAGCGCAAAGGCCTGGATGGGTAACCTGGAGCCCGAGGATATCGACCTGACGGCCGAAGGCCGGGTGATGGAGATTCTGAGTGAGCAAGTGTGCGAGGGTTGGCTGGAAGGCTATTTATTGACGGGCCGGCATGGACTGTTCTCCTGTTACGAGGCGTTCATTCACATCGTCGATTCGATGTTCAATCAGCACGCCAAATGGCTGAAAACCGCCGCCGAGGTGCCTTGGCGCAAACCCGTAGCCTCGCTCAATTACTTGCTCACCTCGCATGTCTGGCGTCAGGACCATAACGGTTTTTCCCATCAGGACCCGGGCTTCATCGATCTGGTCGCGAACAAGAAGTCCGATGTGGTCCGGATCTACCTGCCGGCCGACGCCAACTGCCTGCTGTCGGTTGCCGACCACTGCCTGAGAAGTCGCAACTACATCAACGTCATCGTTGCCGGCAAGCAACCGGAGTGGCAGTGGCTGGATATCGGTTCGGCCATCCGTCATTGCCTGTGCGGCATCGGTCGATGGGACTGGGCCAGCCAGAACGATCAAGACCCGGACGTGGTCATGGCCTGCGCCGGAGACGTCCCGACCCTGGAAACGCTGGCCGCCGTGACCTTGCTTCGCGAGTACGTGCCGGATCTGCGCGTCAGGGTGATCAACGTCGTCGACCTGATGGTGCTGCAACCGTCATTTCAGCATCCCCATGGTTTGTCGGACTCGGCGTTCGACGAGCTGTTCACCATCGACAGGCCCGTGATCTTTGCTTTCCACGGGTACCCAGCACTGATTCACCGGCTGATTTACAAACGCAGCAATCATGAAAACTTCCACGTGCGCGGCTTCAAGGAGGAGGGGGCGACCACGACCCCGTTCGATATGGCGGTCATCAATAACCTGGACCGTTATCAGTTGGCGCTGGATGTGATCGAGCGGGTTCCGCGCCTGCACGAGCAGATCGAAACCGCCCGGGCGCGTTACTGGGCAACCATGGAGAAACACAAGCTTTACCTCATCGAACACGGGCAGGACTTGCCCGAAGTGATGAACTGGCAATGGACGCCTGCGGCCGGCAGTTGAGGAGCCCCAATCGATGCCGTCATCCATCCAGCATGAGCGCAGAGGCAAGAAGCCGTTCGCGTCCAGGCCTGAACGTTCTGGAGCCAGACCATGAGCCAGTATCAACGGTTGCTGCTAATCATCAATCCGACCCTGCGTCACTCCCCGGCCATCCACCAGGCCAGCGCTCTGGCCAAGGCCTGTGGTGCCACTCTGCATATTCTCGGGCTGACCAAACCGGTCAGGCTTTTTTCTCTGCTTGAACCGCCGGCACGGGACGAGACGCGCACGCGTTACCTGCAGGAGCAGAGCCGATGGTTGAAGAATGAAGTGCACGCACTACGCGCCAAAGGGCTTGATGTGACCAGCGAAGTGAGATGGAGCGATGATGCCCGTCTGGAGATCCTGGACTATGTGATGCAACTGCGTCCCGACCTGTTGCTCAAGGAGATTCAGCATGAGCCGCTGCTCAAGCGTGCTTTTGTCACGCCCATGGATTGGTACTTGCTGCGCGAATGCCCGGTGCCGGTTTATCTGCTGAGTCCGTGCAGTCATACCTTGCCGCGCAAGGTGGTCGCGGCGGTGGATCCCGAGCCGCAGGGCAGCAAGCTGAACGAGCGGATCCTGCAGCAGGCCAATAGCCTGGCGTTGCAATGTGATGCCCAATTGTCTCTGCTGCACGTCTGCCCTATGTCCTCCGACTATCTGGACGATGCAGATGGAGATGAGCCGGTGCTGTCGAAGCTCAGGAAAGATCTGCGCCAGGCACTGGAAAAATCCTTTGTCACACTGGCTCACGACTTCGGGGTGCCTGTTGAATGTCGGCACTTTATCTTCGGCGATCCGGTGTCGGCGCTGGCCGGATTCGTCAACGACAACCAGACTGACGTGATCGTCATGGGCCGGGGCCGGCACCATGGCCTGCAATGGTTGATTGGCAGCACCACCGAACATGTTCTTTATCAAGTGCCTTGTAGCATCCTGGCGGTTTAGCTCCCGTGGAAGCGGTCGTCCACCGGCGGCCGCTATTTGCTCTTCCAGTATTTCTGCATTTCGAGAAACAGAAAGGACGCCGTCCAGGTAATGAGCACCAGGCCGGTCAGTGCCTGCAACCCGGTCAGGTACTTGAGTTTGCCCACGGGCGAAATATCGCCAAAACCGATGGTGGTAAAGGTGGTGAAGGAGAAGTACACGCAATCCATGAACGAGCCATCAAAGTTGCCATTCAGGCTGCCCCAGTCGCCGGAGCGCGCCATCAGGTAATAGGCCAGCGCAAAGCACCAGACTTCTGTTGCATGGGCCAGCATCGCGCCAAATACCCCGACGACAATTCTGAATCGACTCCAGGCCCTGAGCCTGGGTAGCCAGTCGTTCAGGCGTGACAGGCATTCGTAGTGGATCACCACGGCAACGATTACCACCAGCGTATTGATCAGCGTGACCTCAATCATGGCGAGCCATCGGGGGCGGCCTTGAGCGGTAGCAGCGGCGGAAACTCCTCTGGCGTCAGCGTTTCTCTTTCCAGCAGTAAATGAGCACCGGCATCCAGGTCGGCTCGACGACTGTCGAGCAGCGCCTTGGCCCGGTTATAGGCTTCTTCGAGCAAGGCGCGGATGCCCAGGTCGATTTCCCGCGCGGTTTGTTCCGAATAGTCTTTCTGGCCCAGTCCGGCCATGTGTTCACCCAGATAAGTCGGGGTTTGCCGTTCCAGTACCGATTGACCGAGTTCGGCACTCATGCCGAAACGGGTGATCAACTGCCGGGCGATGTCGGTCGCCCGGGTCAGGTCATCGGCGGCACCCGTGGAAATCTGGCCATAGACGATGAACTCGGCGGCCCGACCGGCCATCAGCACGGCGATGCGGTCCTTGAGCATCTGACAACTGATCAGGAAGTGATCCTCGGTCGGGCGCTGCAAGGTATAGCCCAGCGAGCCAATGGAGCGGGGGATGATCGAGACCTTGTGGACCGGGTCCATTCCCGGCAAGGTGCCTGCGGCCAGGGCATGGCCCATTTCGTGATAGGCCACCACCAGACGTTCGTCAGGCAATAACAGGCTGCTCTTGCGTTCGACCCCGGCGACGATGCGTTCCACCGCGACGGTGAAGTCGTCGAGGTTGACGGTCTCGCCTCCCCGGCGGGTGGCCACGATCGCGGCTTCGTTGATCAGATTGGCCAGGTCGGCACCGGTGAAGCCGGTGGTGATTTCGGCGATACGTTCGGAGTCGATGTCGGGCGCTACGGTGATTTTTTTCAGATGGACCTTGAGGATCGCCTGTCGGCCTTTTCGATCGGGGCGGTCGATCACCAGTTGACGGTCGAAGCGCCCGGCCCGCAGCAGCGCCGGATCGAGGACCTCCGGCCGGTTGGTCGCCGCCAGCAGGACCACACCTTCACGCGGGTCGAAACCGTCCAGTTCGGCCAGCAGCTGGTTGAGGGTCTGTTCTTTTTCGTCGTTGCCGCCGAACGCACCGATACCGCGCATTTTGCCCAGGGCGTCGAGTTCGTCGATGAAGATAATGCACGGTGCCGCTTGCCGCGCCTGCTCGAACAAATCGCGCACTCGAGCGGCGCCGACACCGACGAACATTTCGACGAATTCGGACCCGGAAATCGAAAAAAACGGCACCCCGGCTTCACCGGCAATCGCCTTGGCCACCAGAGTCTTGCCGGTGCCCGGTGGGCCGACCAGCAGGGTGCCCTTGGGAATATGCGCCCCCAGGCGTGCGTACTTGGCCTTGTCCTTCAGGAACGAGACGATTTCCACCAGCTCGGCCTTGGCTTCATCGATGCCCGCGACATCGGCGAACGTCACTCCGGTATCGCGTTCGACAAACACTTTGGCCCGCGACTTGCCGACATTCATCAGTCCGCCAAGGCCCTGTTTTTCGGCCATGCCGCGGAACAGGAAATGCCACAGCACCATGATCATCGCAAAGGGTAGCAACCAGCCCAGCAGCGCGTTCAGCAGGGTGTTTTCGCTGATGCCGGAAAAGCCGACACCCGATTGTGCCAACTCAGTCGCCAGCGTGGGATCGACCCGCACGGTGGTGAACAGGTCGTGGCCGTCGATGGGCTCTTGCAGCTTGCCGCTGATCTGCTCCTTGTCGACCCGCAACTCGCTGACCTTGTGCTCGCCCAACAGTTGCAGGAACTGACTGTAGGGGATGCTCTGCACCGAATGGCGGT
This sequence comes from Pseudomonas sp. GW822-FHT04C11, assembly GCF_058800905.1. Lineage (NCBI taxonomy): Bacteria > Pseudomonadati > Pseudomonadota > Gammaproteobacteria > Pseudomonadales > Pseudomonadaceae > Pseudomonas > Pseudomonas sp. GW822-FHT04C11. The sequence continues at coordinate 67,940 of NZ_JBXAMS010000013.1, forward strand.
CAACAAAAAACAGCTGGGCGAGTGCAAGGACCAGAAAGGTGATCGCGAAGTAGGAAAGGTTCCATTGGTGATTCTTTTTCATGGCCTTGGCTCAGGGAAAAAAGGCGGGCTGGCCCGATGCGTGACGGTTTGATTGCCGAACGCCGAGGCTCAAGCTCGTTGGGCATCTGAATACGATTCTAGACGCCATCAGCCCGAACGCCGGGGTTTACGCCGGACGTCGAGCTGATATTCCCTGTTTGACATCAGGCAATCAGCAGGTGATCTTCCACTGCTCTCACACCCGGTACGGACCAGGCAGCGCGGGTGGCGATCTGGCGTTCACGCCACAGATGGACCCGGCCTTCAAGTTTCACGACATCACCGTCTACCTTGACGTGAATACCCTTGGCATCCACTTCGGCATTGCGCTTGAGGGCTTCTTCGATGCGGTGCTGGATATCGGCCACTTCCACCCGAGGATAAAGGGTGAGCCGATTGTCCACGCCCACCACCCCGGACAACTTGCGCACCGCCCGTTCGACGGTTTCTTTCTGGTACTGCCAGTCCACCTTGCCTTCCAGCGTTACCCAGCCCTTTTGTACGATGACCTTGATGGTGTCTATGGGGACGTCAGAACTCCAGGCAATGATCTTCAACGCGCGGGTCGCGATGGTGTCATCTGCCGTGCCTTCCCCGGGGTCCAGCCTGACCTGTATTTCTTCGGCCAGCGCGCGTACGCCCTTGATGCGTTTTACCGCCTGTTCAGCAGCGATTTTCTGGGCATAGGTCCGGACATGGCCGGAGAGCGTGACGACGCCCTTGTCCACAGCGACGCCGATATTGGCGGCATCGATATCCGGCTGGAACTCAAGCTCATCGAGAATGGTTTGGCGCAGACTCAAATCGTTCATGATCGTGTCCTCTGTGGTCGATTTGGCGCGAGCATCGGACAACATGAGCCCGATTACTGGGTATGTTTTTACGCCTGGCGGCTGAGCATTTATTGAGCTGAATCAACAATGCTTCTTTCAGCAGCGGTGCTTGGGCGCACAACAACTTTTTGTGATTTTTATCAACCCCGGCCAGCACCTGCCCGCTCACTATCGACATTAACCAGAGAGGGTGTTCGTCGATCCGTGTGCTGATGGAAGGCCGGCACAGGAGTGCTGTTCATCGGTTTCGACTGACCAAGCATCTGCCGACGAGGTGTGTGATGTTCGAAATTCGCCGTTTACTGCTGATCGCTCCGAGCGAAATGTCCCGTACCCCCGCGTTTGATCGGGCGGAATCCCTGGCGAGAGCGACAGGCGCGCTGCTGCATATCGTGGCGTTCGATTATGTCGAAGCGCTGGCGGTCGCTGGCTTGTTTGACCATCAGGCCATGGCGCAGGCGCGCGAAGGATATTTGCAAGTGCACCGTCACTGGCTAGAGCAGCAGGCCCGGTTTGGGCAATGCAAAGGCCTGCACGTGACCACCGAAGTGGTCTGGGCCAAACCGGGTATCGAGGAGGTGCTTGAGTACGTGAACGACTTCGGCGCAGACATCGTGATCAAGGATGTACAGCATGTATCGGCATTTCAACGGGTTTTCTACCGGCCTCTGGACTGGCTGTTACTGCGCGACTGTCCAGCCCCCTTGCACCTGGTCACCGATGCCAGAAACCCGTTGCCCTTGAAAATACTGGCGGCTGTCGACCTTTCCCATCTTGAAGAGCTGACGCAGGGACTGAATGACCAGATCCTCGATATTGCTTCGAAGCTGGCCTTGTCCTGTGGCGCGAAGTTGCACCTGCTCAATGTCAGCGGCTGGATTGTGAACGGCGACTCCGGCGTGAACCTGCAATACCTGACCATGCGGGAAAGCTTGAGAGACGCGGTCAGCGATACCCAGATTGAAGCCTTCGATACGCTCGCCGAGCGCTATGAGATTCCAGAGGCGAAACGGCATCTGTTGACCGGTGTCCCGCACAAGATGATCGAGCGTTTCGCGGCGAGTAATGAGTTCGACATGATTGTGATGGGCACCGTGCACTATCGGGGCGTGAACGTATTTCTCGGCAGTACCGCCGAGAACACCCTGAACCGGGCTCCCTGCAGTCTGATGATCGTCAAGCCGCCGTATTGATGGCGTATCGTGGTGGCGGTATTCGATAACTGCCAGTGCCCAGGGGCATCGGCCGATCGGGAGCAGAAGCGCTCATGAGTTCGGATCAAACGGGTTCTGCCGATCATCCGGCGATTGATTCGAGCGGCCTGACCAAATGGTTCGGGGAAGGGGACGTACGAATGAAGGCTGTCGATCAGGTCTCACTGGTCGCACAGTTCGGTGAAATGGTGTTCATCGTCGGCCCGTCAGGGAGCGGCAAGACCACCCTGCTGAGCATGATCTCCGGCATTCTGCGGCCGGATGCCGGTACGGTGAAGATCAATGGCAATGACATCTGGAGCCTGAGCACCGATCAGTTGGCGGAGTTACGCCTCAATAACATCGGCTTCGTGTTTCAGGACTACCACCTTTTTGCACGGCTGACCGCTGCCGAGAACGTCGCGATTCCCCTGATCCTCAAGCATCGTGACTGGGATGACGCCATAACGCAGGCGAAGCAGAGCCTGGAAGTGGTGGGTCTCAAGGATCGCGGCGACATTCTGCCGGTCAAGCTGTCCGGCGGAGAACAACAGCGGGTGGCGATCGCCCGGGCGATCATCGGCGGCCCGCAGCTATTGATTCTCGACGAGCCCACCGCGTCCCTCGACGGTGACACCGGGAAGATGATCATTGCCTTCGTGAAGTCGAATATTCTCAACCAGCAGCGTTGCATTCTGATCGTCACTCACGACGCGCGGATCAATGAGTACGCCGACCGCATCATTCACATGGAAGATGGCCGCATCAGCGAACCTGACCGGACCTCGTCATGAAGAACCGGGTGCTGTTTGTGCTGGCAGTCATCGGTGTATTGGCCGGGGTGACCGCCGCCTACCTGCTCGGACGCACGCCCCGTCCATTGCCGCCAGCCTTCGCCCCGGCGAGCAGCACTTATGACACCGCGATTTATGCGAACGGGATTATCGAAAGCGAGCAGCCCGGCGGTTCCAATATCGTGATTTACCCGCAGGTTTCCGGGCCAATCACTCAAGTGCTGGTGCAAGAAGGGCAGGCTGTCACCCGCGGTACGCCCCTGGTGACCATCGATGACGCCGTGCCCAGGGCAAACTTCGAATTGGCGCAAGCCAGTCTGAAAACCGCTCAGGACCAATACACCAAGCGCCTGGCGTCCTACGGGATTGATCCCAAGTCCATCAGCAAGGACACGCTGGACACCGCAAAAGATACCGCGGCCCAGGCACAGGCAGCGCTCAAGGCGGCGAATGCCACGCTTGCGCAATATGCGATCAAGGCCCCGGTGGATGGCGTGGTCCTGGCCATCAATACCACCGTGGGCAGCTATGTGTCGCCACAGGGCGCCTATGACCCGTATATCCAGCAATTCAGCCCGTTGGCGGTGATGAGCGCTGAGCAGACCTATCTGGCGGTACGCTGCTACGTGGACGAGATCCTGATTGCCCGCTTGCCGACGCCCGAACATATCCGTGCACAGATGTTGATCCATGGCTCGGATATCAAGGTGCCGCTGGAGTTCGTTCGCGTGCAGCCGTACGTGTCGCCGAAAATCCAGTTGTCCAATCAGCGTCAGGAGAAAGTCGATCTCAGGGTGTTGCCGGTGGTTTTCCGGTTCGAGAAAAAAGACCTCCCGAGGGTGTACCCGGGGCAGTTGGTGGATGTCTTCATAGGACAGAAATGATGTGCCAGTCCCGCGTCCATCGACCTCTGCGATTGCATGCCCGGGTGCTCCCCGTGATTATTCTGATGGCGATGAGTGCTTGCACCGTAGGCCCGGACTTTTCGCGTCCGCCAACGCCGTCGCAGAGCGGTTATACCGGCAATCCGGCGACGGCGACCGTGGCGGCGAAGGGTCAGGCGCAGCATTTTTTGCCGGGGGCTGAAGTGGTGCCTGACTGGTGGCGGTTGTTCAAGTCCGGCTCTCTGGATGCAGTGGTTCGCCAGGCGACGGCCAACAACCAGACCTTGCAGGCTGCCGAGGCTAGCCTGCGGCAAAGCCAGGACACGCTCATGGCCGGTCATGGGGTTTTCTATCCGTACCTGGATCTTCACGCCGGCGCGACCCGCGAACGCAATGCTCCGCTCCAGCAAGGGCTGACGACGGGAGGGACGATCTTCAACGTCGTGACCCTGAGTGGCACGATCAGCTACACCCTCGATGTGTTTGGCGGACAGCGTCGAACGGTGGAAGGCCTGCAAGCCGAGGTCGACCGTCAAGCCTGGCTGACCCATGCGGCTTACCTCACCCTGACCGCCAATGTCGTGAATACCGCCATCGCCCGTGCCGGCTATATCGCGCAAAGGCGCGCCACCGAGCAGTTGATTGCGCTGCAAAAACAACAGCTTCGGACCACCGAGGTCCAGGTGCGCAGCGGTACGGCGCCTTATTCGGCGGTGCTCAGTTTGCGCAGCCTGATTGCCAGCAATGAGGCCTTGTTGCCGGCGCTGGAGCAGAAAATCAGCCAGGCCGAGCATTTGCTGGCCACCCTCGAAGGCGTCGCACCCACCGATGTCAGTCTCCCCAATATCGAGCTGACAGGTCTTTCGCTGCCCACCGATCTGCCGGTCAGCCTGCCCTCGAGGCTAGTCCGGCAGCGGCCGGATATCTTGTCCGCAGAGGCACAGCTGCACCGGGCCAGTGCCAACATCGGGGTGGCCACGGCGGCGATGTTTCCCAGTTTCAATCTGACCGGGACCTACGGTACGGCCGGGTCGAACCTGGGGTCATTGTTTGCGAGTGGCGGGCGGTTCTGGAGTGTTGGCCCCTCCATCGATGTCCCGCTGTTCCAGGGCGGTAGCCTGTGGTTTGGCCGTAAAGCGGCAATCGATGCCTATCAGCAGGCGGCAGCGAATTATCGGCAAACCGTGCTCGAGTCTTTCGCGCAAGTGGCCGATGCCCTCAAGGCCCTGGAGTTCGATGCACAGGTCCTGCAAAAACAGACCGAGGCACAGGCTACCGCTGAAGAAGCGCTGCGTTTGCTGCAAGCCAACTACCGATCAGGCCTGGTGACCTATCTGGATCTGCTGTCGGCCGATGTACAGTTGCATCAGGTCAACATCGCCTATCTGCAAGCACTTGCCCAGCGTCATCAGGACACCGTCGGGTTGTTCGTCGCGCTGGGCGGCGGCTGGTGGAACACTCCGCCCCCTGCGGGCAGCAGGCAGACGCCATGAAATACTCAGGCATCCTGCGGATCGGCTTCAAGCTGCTGGTCAACGACAAGGCCAAGTTTTCGGCACTGCTGGTAGGGATTACTTTCTCGGTGTTCCTGATGTTGCAGATGACTGCACTGTTTGCCGGCATCCTCAATCGCGCCCACTCGACGGTGACCAATATCGGCGCGGCGATGTGGATCATGGACCCGGCCGTGAACACACCGACCATTGTCATTCCTCTGCCCGACTATTTGCTCGATGCCGTACGCAGCATGGAGCAGGTGCGCTACGCGGTGCCTGTATTCATTGGCGGCGCCCAGGTCAGGTTGGCCAGTGGCACTTATCAGGCGGTCAGTGTGATAGGTCTCGACGACACCAGCCTGTTCGGTCGCCCTGAGCTTGAAGAGGGTTCTATCGAGGACATTTATGCGGAAAACGCATTCATCATGGTCCACGACGCCGAGTTTTCGAAACTGGAGAATCCGCGGATTGGCACCTCCTTCGAGCTCAATGACCACCGCGGCACCATCGTCGCCATCGCCAAGGTACTGACCAGTGGATTGACCGGCATACCGACGCTCTACACCACCTACCGACGAGCCATCGAATACATCCCGACCACCCGCTTCACGGTGTCTTACATTCTGCTGGAACCCAGGAACAAGGCCGCAGAGGCCGGGATCAAGCAGCAGGTTGCGCAGTTGGGCTATGTCGCCTTGACCCGGGGAGAGTTCAACCAGCGGATTACCGATTTCTACATCTATCAGACCGGGGTCGGCACCAACATACTGACGATGACGGTAATCAGTTTCCTGGTCGGGTTATCCATCTCCGGTCAGACGTTCTACACCTTCATTCTGGAAAACCTCGACAAGTTCGCAGCCCTCAAGGCTATTGGCGCCAAGGGCCGCGAGCTGATCTACATGATCCTCTTCATGGCCATGTTCACCTGTTTGACGGGGTACGGACTGGGGGTTGGGCTGGTCACGTTGATGATCTTCACGGTGCGCACCTATCTGCCCAATTACGCAGCGATGATTACGTTCTGGAACCTGGGGCTGGCGTTTGGCCTGGTGCTGTTGATTGCCGGGGTTTCCAGTTACGTGGGCATACGCAAGGTGCTGAAAATCGAGCCATTCGACATTTTCAGGGGCTGAGCCTCGATAAGAGGGAGCCAGCCCGGCTGCTGTTGATAAATATCAAGTGCCGGGAGACGTAAAGGGAGGATCAATAGCGTACCCATCAGTGTTCAAGGAGACGGGCATGCGAATGACATTTCTCGGTGCGGCTGGCACGGTGACGGGCAGCAAGTACCTGCTGGAACATAACGACAAACATGTGTTGATCGATTGCGGCCTGTTCCAGGGCTACAAACAGCTGCGCCTGCACAACTGGGACCCTTTCCATCTGCCGGTCCGCGATCTGGAGGCCATCGTTCTGACCCATGCTCACCTGGATCACAGCGGCTACCTGCCGGTGTTGGTGCGCAACGGTTATCGCGGCCCGGTCTATGCCACGGCGGCGACCTGTGAACTGGTGAAGATACTGCTGCTCGACAGTGGCCGCCTGCAGGAAGAGGAGGCTGAGTACGCCAACCGCCATGGCTTCTCCAAACACGATCCGGCCCTGCCGCTGTACACCGAACAGGACGCGGAGAGGGCCCTGAAGCTATTGCGGCCAGTGGAGTTGCACCATCCGATCGACATTGCTCCGGGGATCAGCATCCAGTTGCGCTGTGCCGGGCACATCCTTGGAGCCGCCACCGTAGAAGTGCGTGCAGACGGCATTAGTCTGGTGTTTTCCGGGGACTTGGGGCGGCCGAATGATCCGTTGATGTTCGCCCCGGAAACCATCGAACAGGCGGACTATCTGTTGGTGGAGTCGACCTACGGCGACCGTCAGCACCCCGCCGAGCCCCCGGAGGAGCAACTGGCCGACGTTATCAACCGCACGGCATTGCGCCACGGCATTACCTTGGTGCCTTCGTTTGCGGTCGGGCGTGCGCAACTGCTGATGTATCACCTCTATCGGCTGAAACAGAAGAAGGCGATCCCCGACCTGCCGATCTACCTCAACAGCCCCATGGCCACCGATGTCACTCGCTTGTACCAGCGTTTTCGCAGTGAGCACCGGCTGTCGCTGGAGGAATGCGAAGGCATGTGCCATGCCGCGCGTTTCGTGCGTTCGGTCAGAGACTCCATCGACCTTGACCAACAGCGCACCCCCGCGGTGATCATCGCTGCCAGCGGCATGGCCACCGGGGGGCGGGTGCTTCACCACCTCAAGGCGCTGGCCCCCAACCCGCTCAATACGCTGCTGGTTCCCGGTTTCCAGGCGGGGGGAACTCGCGGTGCACAGATCATCGCCGGTGCCCCATCGGTGCGGATTCATGGCAAGGACGTGCCGATTCGGGCCGAAGTGGTGCCCATGGGGACCTTGTCCGCGCATGCCGACGGGGATGAAATCATGCAGTGGCTAAGGGGCTTCAAGCGGCCACCGAAACACACCTATGTCGTGCACGGAGAACCGAATGCATCGGATGTGCTGCGCCGGCGCATCAGCCTGGAACTGGGGTGGTCGGTCTCGGTGCCGGAGTACCGTGACAGCGTTGAGCTGACCGGCGTTCCGGTCCCGGCCTGAAATCCTGATGACCGAAAGTCCCTTGCCGGTGTGGCGGCAAGGGGCCTTCGGCCAACAGCTGATGCTGGGTGACGGGTGTTCTGGGTACACAAACTTTGTTGCCTGGCTTGCTGACTGTCGTCATCAGCCGGTCTCGCTTTACTCATCACGTGTCCAGCTGACGCTCAACTGGTATTGATCATCACTGTAGTGGTAATCGGAGTGGCCTTTGAAAGCGCCTGTCAGTGCATGACCCAGGCGGTTGGCGAGATGGATGCCGGTGGTGGTCACGAGCAGATCCCCCCCGGAGTCGGTCAGCTTGATGAGGCGCTCAAGGGCATGATCGGCTTTTTCCTGCCGTTCGGTGTTTTCGATCAGATTGACGATTTCTTTTCGATGCTTGAGCAAGAAGCTGCCGGACAGCGTTAGCGTGCCCGCCGGCCTGTTGTCATCGATGCGCCGACAGGCCGGGCAGGTCACCGTTTCGGCATCAGCGATCACCGTGTTTTCAGGCTGCTTCCAGGTCCAGTTACCAGCCTGATAAATCGCATCGCACTTCGAACAGATGGCCGAGCCTGCGACTCGCTGCAATAAATAGGGGTCATGGGCAGGTGTCTTGAACAGTTGTTTTTTTTGACTGAGCTGATATTTGTCCATGACCTGTTCCTCGCAAATGAGAAGGATAAAAACTGCGCCCCCAGCCCTGTTTTCAGATCGATTTTTACCGATAGTGCCCGCTGACAGAACCGTGGAGTTCACGGGTTCATTTGGCCGCGACTGGTTGTTGTACAGGTTGATTTTTGTCAACTGGGGGCCATTGGCTGACGGTCAATCATCTGGAGTCGGTGCGCGAAATACGCACGCATACAAGTGCCGCTGAAGGCCCCGCGACGTCGTGGCTTTGTTGATAAAAATCAACGTCGCGTGAGCCATTTCAGGGAAGCTGCAAGTACCTGCCTGTTGCAGAGTTACTTGGGAGAGCAACCTGATGGCTCACAGTAAAATTCTGTTTCGTGCCGCCGCTCGCGAGAAAGTCCTCTGCGGTGCCACACAGTTGGCGGACGCTGTCCGTGTGACCCTTGGGCCAAAATCGAAATCGGTGTTGATCCAGAACAAATGGGGTAACCCAACGGTTTGCAACGACGGCGTGACGATTGCCAAGCGAATCGACCTGCAAGACCCCGAGGAGGGGCTGGGTGCCCAGATGCTGCGTCAGGCGGCGGAACGTACCGGCGATGCGGTCGGGGACGGGACCAGCACGGCAACGGTGCTGGCCCATGCCATCCTGGCTGATGGCATACGCAACGTCGTCGCCGGTGCCAGCGCGATTGATTTGAAGCGCGGCCTGGATCGCGGGCTGTTGCTGGTCGTGCAATCGCTGGCGGCCCAATCGCGCCCGGTCAGTACCCCCAAGGAAAAGGCCCAGGTGGCCACGCTTTCGGCGCATAACGATGCGGTTATCGGCCAGCTGGTTGCAGATGCTCTGGAAAAGGTCGGCGTTGAAGGCGTGGTCAGTGTCGAGGAGTCCAAGACCACTGAGACCGTGGTCGAGGTGATGGAAGGAATGCGTTTTGACCGTGGTTACGTCTCACCGTATTTCGTGACGGATACCGAGAAGATGCAGGTCGAACTCGATGATGCCTACCTGCTGCTCTGTGATCATAAGATCGGCGTGCTCAAAGACTTGATTCCATTGCTTGAGTTGATCGCCAAAAGTGGCCAGCCACTGGTGCTGATCGCTGACGACATAGAGGGCGAGGCGCTGACCACGCTGGTCGTCAACCAGATTCGTGGCGTATTGCGCGCGGTGGCGATCAAGGCCCCCGGCTTTGGTGATCGACGCAAGGAAATGCTCCAGGACATTGCCGTCCTGACCGGCGCAACGGTGGTCTCCAATGAGCTGGGCATCAGTCTGGAACAGGTGGACTTGAGCCAGTTGGGACGAGCGCATCGCGTCGTGGTGCAAAAAGACAGCACGGCGTTGATCGGCGGCGCCGGTCAACGCGAGGAAATTGAGGCGCGCCTGCAACAGATCCGCGTGCAAATGGACGCGACTACCAGCGATTACGACCGTGAAAAACTCCAGGAACGATTGGCCAGGTTGTCTGGCGGCGTTGCGGTGATCCGGGTCGGGGCGCCGTCGGAGGCCGAGATGAAGGCCCGCAAGGATGCACTGGATGATGCCATTTCAGCGACTCGCGCGGCGATTGCCGAGGGCATCGTTCCGGGTGGCGGGTTGGCATTGCTCAAGGCTGTGCCGGTTATCGCGGCCGAGGAGGCCGGCTATGAAGGCGATGCCAAAACCGGTTTGCAGATACTTCGCCGAGCGCTCGAAGCACCGGCCCGGGTGATCGCGGAAAACTCGGCGGTGGATGCCGGCGTGGTCGTTGCCCGTATGCTGGCGGAGCCGGGGAATATTGGCTTCGATGCGTCAGCCAATGTCTATGTGGACATGTATGAAGCCGGCATCATCGATCCGACCAAGGTGGTGCGTATCGCGCTGGAAAATGCCGTTTCAGTCGCCAGTATCCTGCTGCTGACCGAGGCGACCATGACCGATATCCCGGAAAAGGAAACGCCTGCCCAGCCGCCGTTTCCTGAATGACCCGCACCGCGCTGCAGCGGTGCGCGGTGACTTGATATAAATCAAGATCAAGCAGGCTTGTGGGGAGGACGCTGAGTCAACGCTGGTGATTCGATCCAGCGAGGACGCAATGGCTGACCAGCGGCAAGGGGCAGCGGCAGGCGTCGAAGTCCAACCTGTCTGGAGTTCAGACCATGAGCCAGTATCAACGGTTATTACTGATCATCAACCCGGCCCAGCGCCATTCCCCTGCGATACACCATGCCGCTGCCCTGGCCAAGGCCAGCGGGGCGAGCCTGCATATTGCCGCGTTAGTACCATCGCTGGACATCCTGTCACTGCTTGAAGAAGGCGTGCGGGAAAAAGCTCGGCAGAGTTACCTCCAGGACCATAGCGATTGGCTCAAGGATCAGGCGGAAAAGATGCGCGGCAGGGGCATCGAGGTGACCACCGAGGTGGCATGGGCCGACGACATGCAGCAGGCGATCCTTGATCACGTCAGCGAAATGCAGCCCAACCTGCTGATCAAGCAAGTGCAGCATGAGCCTGCGCTCAAACGTGCATTCTTCACCCCTCTGGACTGGCACTTGCTGCGCCACTGCCCGATACCGATGTATCTGGTGGGCGCGAGTGGTCATGCCTTGCCGCGCAAGGTGGTGGCAGCGGTTGACTCGTCGGATACCGCGTCTTCGAACAGTGAGCTGAATGACCGGATCATCCAGCAGGCCAACAGCCTGGCGCTGCAATGCAATGCCGAATTGCATCTGCTGTATGCCTGTGACATTTCGGCGGCCTATCTCGGCGATATGGGCGGCGGCGGGCTGACGCTGGCGGACCTTACCCGGGAACTGCGCAGAGAGCTGGAAAAGTCATTCCTGCGCTTGGCCGGTCGATTCGGTGTGCCCTCTGACCGTCGACATTTCATCATAGGGAGCCCGGTCTCGGCGTTGAGCGAGTTTGCCGATGAGCAACAGGTGGATGTGATCGTGATGGGCAGAGTCCAATCTCACGGGCTGGACAAGCTCCTCGGCAGTACGACCGAACATATCCTGTATCAGGTGCCTTGCAGCGTTCTCGCGGTCTAGGGGCTGTGGCGTATTGCGTCAAGTTCAGTAGAACAAGTTCTCCTGCCGCAATCGCGCGAACCGCTCAAGCGCTGCGGCATCGAGCGCTAGCGCGGCGTCAGGCGCTATGCCGTCGCGAATGGCTTGCCAGACGATTTGCGAGCCGATTGAGCCGCGGGTCGCCGCAATATCGAACGCACCGGGATAGAGCGCATGCAGCGTGGCAAGCAGTGCCAATCCCAGGCGTGCGACGGGCCGTTGCTCAGGCACCGGGTTGCGCGTGATGCTCACGCCATGACAGAGCTGACCGTGCCAGTTCGATTCAGTGGGCACGAAGTCGATCGGCTCGAAATGCGCGCCAACGTTGAGGGCATTCAGCGCATGGGCGAGCTGGGTCGCGTTGATCCACGGCGCGCCGATCCACTCGAACGGATGCGGTGTGCCGCGTCCCACGCTCAGTCTCGCGCCCTCGAGCAAACCGACATCCGGGTAGAGGTCCAGCTGGGACAACGTGCGCAGGTTTGGCGAGAGCGGCACCCAGCCGAGCCCGGTGTCGGCGAAGGTCATCTCACGCCGGTAGCCCTGCATCGGCACCACGCGCAGATCCGCGCCAATGTGCTTGTTGCGGTTGAACAGACTCGCCAGTTCGCCGACCGTCATGCCCGGTTGCAGCGGCGCCGGGAAATAGCCGGTGAATGATTCTTGACGGCTGTCCAGCACCGGTCCGCCGAATTGCTGCGCCCCGAGCGGATCGGGCCGGTCCAGCACGAACAGTGGAATGCGCCGCGCCGCCGCGGCCTCCAGTGCGTAGCCGAGCGTCGTCTCGTAGGTGAAGAAGCGCACGCCGGCATCCTGGATGTCAAAGACCAGCGCATCCAGTCCGGCGAGCGAACCGGGCGGAAAGCGCCGCGCCGCGCCGTAGAGACTGTGTACGGTGAGGCCCGTCGCGGTGTCGAGGGTGTCGCCGACCCGCTCGTCCACATCGATATTCAGCCCATGCTCCGGCGAGAACAGTGCGGCCAGCCTGACGCCAGGCGCGTGCGCGAGTACGTCGACGGTGCGCCGGCCCTCGGCGTCGAAACCGCTGCGATTGGTGATCAAACCCACGCGCTTGCCGGTGAGCGGCGTAAACCGCTGCGCCTCGAGCACGTCGATGCCGGTCTGCACCGGGCCCGTCGAGATCGGCAGGCGATCGGCGGCACTCAGCGCCGGTAACGTCGATGGCAGCCATTGGCCAATTTGCGCGACGCTCGCAGGTGGAGCCCGGCTGGCCAGCAGCGCGAGCAACTGTGCACGCAGCGGGCGGGCGTCACCGCGGTCGTCCGGGTACACGCGGTTGGTCAGGATAACGATGAATTGGCGCGTCAGCGGATCGATCCACAGGCCGGTGCCGGTGTATCCGGTGTGGCCAATCATGCCAATCGGTGGCAGACGGTCGTGGTTCGACGCGAACGGTGCGGCCAGGTCCCAGCCGAGTCCGCGCCACGGTGGAGTCGCGAGCGGCGAGGCGGCACTGGTGAGCGCGGCAATGCTCGCTGGCCGCAGAATCTGCAGGCCGCCCGCGCGCCCTTGGTTGAGCATCATCTGCGCGAAGCGGGCGAGGTCATCCGCGGTGGAAAACAGCCCGGCGTTGCCGGAGACGCCGCCCATCCATTCAGCAGTCGGATCGTGCACCCGGCCGCGGCGGATACCGGCCTTGTTCGCCAGTGTCGGTGCACTGCGGGCCGCTCGCCCGGGGTCCGGCACAAAGACCGTGTCGCGCATACCGAGCGGGCCGAAGATGTAGGCCTGGCAATACGCGTCGAGCGTGCGGTGGGTGATGCGCTCGACCAGTTCGCCCAGCACCACGAAATTCAGGTCACTGTAGATGACGCGCTCACCTGGCACGCTCCGCAGACGCTGCGCCGCAATCGCGCTCAAGACGCCTTCGCGGTCCGGATGCAGTGGCCGCACCGGCAGGTCTGGCAGCAGGCCGGAGGTGTGCGCCAGCAGATGACGAACGGTCACCGGGTCTTTGCCGAAGGCCGCAAAGGCCGGCCAATACTGTGCAACGCGTGCGTCCAGGTCGATGCGGCCGGCTTCGGCCAGTTGCATGATCGCCGTGGTGGTCGCGATGACCTTGGTCAGCGACGCAAGATCGAACTCGGTGCTCAGCGTCATCGGTTCGGGGTCGGGCGTTGTTGCGCGTTGCCCAAAGGCCTGGCGATAGAACACATGCGTGGCGTCCCCGATCAGCACGACGGCCCCCGGAATCCGTCCGGCAGTGATCTGCCCCTCGACGATCTGTGCGGCTTGCAGGCGCGCCACCGCATCGAAATCGGCGGCACCGGCAAACTGCGCCGCCGCCATTGCAAGCAGCATTACCCAGCGTTTCAGCGCACCGATCAAGGGTGCGGCATATCGGCGGCGTTGTAGTGATTGTGTGGATTCCATAACATCCATCCATCGGTGCCGGCTGCGTTGGCGGCGTTGATCTGGGCACTGATCGCCTCTGCGTCAAACAAGCGACGATCGAACGCATAGTCGCGAAAGGCTTGCAGCCACGGACGAAAACGCACCCCCGGCAGATGGGTGCGCTTGATTGCTTCCGCCAGGGAGCGTCTGACGATCTGAGCGGGATCGCTGACCGGATTGGTCAAGCCCGGCAGCCCCCAGGTAAAACCGGACGGGTAGAGCATCGGTGAAATATAGTCGAGCGGCTCGCCGAGCAATTCGATTTGCTGGCCGATCGCGGTATCGTCCAGATTCCAGCAGACGTAGCCGAAGATGTCCGCAGAGACGAATACATTGTAGGGCGCCAGCCGTGTGCGTGCGGCCTGCAGGAAACCGACGATCGCCGCGGTCCGGTTGCGCCGGGTATTGGACAGGGCGAAGTGCAGCCCGCTCTTGTCGGGAAAGCGCACATAGTCGAACTGGACCTCGTCGAAGCCCATCTGCGCCGCCTCCTCGGCGACGTCCAGATTGTGCCGCCATACATCCTGCGAAAACGGATCCATCCATTGCAGCTTCTCGAGATCGCGCCACGGTTGGCCGTCTGTGGTGTGCACGCTCCACTCTGGATGCGCGCTGGCGAGCGGGTCGTCCTTGAACACCACGATGCGCGCGATCAGATACAGGTGTTGCTCATGTAGTCGGGCCAGCAGCGCCGCAAAGTCGTGGTCCTGTGGTGCGCGCACCGTCACCTGGGCAGCCGCGCCGATGGCCTCGCGCGCCGCGCTGCGATACGGCGTCAGGCCGCGGTCGCCCTTGACGTCAATCACCAGCGCATTGATCTCGCTGCTTTCGGCAAGGCTGAGGGCATTATTGCGCAACGTCTTGTTGGTCACGCCGAACACCGACAAATACAGCGCTTTCGGGCGAAACGGGGTCAACGCGAGCGTCAAAGGTGTATCGCCGGACACCTTGGCTTCGGTGCGCAAATACCCTGGAGCGCGGGCCGCAACGTTCTCCACCGCCTGAGCGATTTCGAACTGCCCGTGTTCGTCGGTACGCATCACACCCGCCGATGTGGTGATGATCGCGTCGGCGAGCGGATTCTGCGTGCTTGAGTCGAGCACGACACCCGTGACGGCCAGGGCGCCTCGCTGGCTCAACAGGGTAGTAAAGACGACGAGCAGCGTCGCGATTGCATAGCGCCTCACTGCGCTGATAAAGGTCATCGTGCGCTCTCCGTTGCGGGCATCGTCGGGGTGTTCGGTTCGCCAAGCAGGTGCGCGAATGCGCTGGCGCCGTAGGCATCGGTCATCAGAAAACGCGGCAGCGCGAGCAGCCGCGCATGCCGGTCCGCCTTGCGCGCGTCCAGTGTGAAGGCGACCACATAACCGTCGTCGGCGGCGAGTGCGATCAACTCGTCGTCGTAGATCCCGAAAGGCCACGCGAGCATGTCGATATGCGTACCGGTTTGCGCCTCCAGGCGTTGACGGGATTTGTCGAGTTGCATGCGCACGAATTGCTGGAAATCTGCCGGCGTACGGTGTCTGCGCTCGACCTTGAAATTGGGATGCCAGTACGTGTGCCCCTGGATGTCAAAGAGTCCGGTCTGTTTCAGGCTGCGCAGTTGCTCCCAGGTCATTGCGTAGGAGGCGTTCGAGATCGCCGATGGGTAGATGAACAGCGTGACCGGAAAACGCTCGCGCTGCACGATGGGCAGCAGTTTTTCGAATACCGAACGATGCCCGTCGTCGACGGTGATCGCCACCGGCTTGTGCGGTAGCGTCGCATTGGGGTCCTGCAACCAATTGACCACCTCACGCAGCGGCACGATGTGGTAGCCATGCTCGTGCAGGACGCGTAACTGGGTTTCGAAGGTGCTCATGCGCACGGTCATCGAGTCATCCAGCGTCTGCGAAAAACGGTGGTAAACGAGGATCGTGACGCGTGGTTCGGCGCTTTGCCCGGTACTGTCCGCGCCCCAGGCCAGCCCGCCGATGCACACCAGCACAGCGCACACCAGAAGCCGGATCGCGCTGCTCATATAAGCTCCCCCCGTTTGGCAGGTTTTGCCCTGATTTGATCTAAATCAATAGTAGATCCTCGTTGGCGGGCCACTGTATGAAACGACAATATTTGAGGCTGCCGCCATGAATATCAACGAGGCAATCTCGGGCCGTCGCTCGACGCGTGAATACACGAAAGAAGCGGTTGATGAACTCATCATTCGTCGCTTGATCAATACCGCCGTCCAGGCGCCCAGCGCAGTCAACCAACAACCGTGGACGTTCACAGTGATCCGCGATCAGCAACTGCTGGATCGGGTCTCGCGCGAAGCGAAGGCCCACCTGCTCGCGACAGTGCCCGCAGGGACCCAGTCCGAGCACTTTTATTCGATGCTCAACGATCCAGGCTTCCAGATCTTCTATCACGCACCGGTGCTCATCCTGATTTCGGGGAGCGCGCCAGGTCCGTGGATCGTCGAAGACTGCGCCCTGGCGGCCGAGAATCTGATGCTTGCCGCGTACGCTGAAGGACTCGGCACCTGCTGGATCGGTTTTGCCCAGGGCTTTCTCAATACGCCGGAGGGCAAGCATGTATTGGGTCTCCCTGCTGGATCGAGGCCCGTGGCGCCCATCATCGTTGGCCATCCGAAGTCTGCGCCTGCGCCCGTCCAGCACAAGGACCCCGAGATCCGCTGGATTGGCTGAGCAGGAGGCCGCCCGTGCTCAGACGGTAGCAAACGCTCCGTTTTCAGCCAGCAAGGTGGCAATCAGTGCGGTGCTGTCGAGCACGTGCAAGTGGCGCGTCACACAGTCGGCTGGCAGGCGAAACGGAGGCACGCTGTCAGAGATCGCCAGGTGTTCAAACAGTGGCTTGTCGAGCAGGTCGCTGCCACCGGTGAACAAACCATGGGTGGCGGCTGCAAATAACCGGGTGGCACCGGCCTGCTGGCAGGCGAGGCCCGCATGCATCAGCGTTTCACCGGTGCTGATCAGGTCGTCGAAAATGATCGCGGTTTTACCCAGCACTTCACCCACCAGCAGCGTGCCGGTGAACGTCGCTTGAGCACGGTGCTTTTCCATCAGCGCACCGCCCACCGGGCGTCCCAGTTGCCGCTCCAGGGCCTGGCGAAACTGCTCGGCCCGCTTGGTGCCGCCGGCGTCCGGGGAAACCGACACCACCTCGGCGTCGCCGACGAACCCGGCGAAATGCCGGGCGAACAATTCCGCGCACTGCACGTTCCAGGTGGGAATGCGAAAGGCGTTATCAAACGCTGCCGGGTTGTGCACTTCCAGGGCCACCAGGCGATCCACGCCGCAGGCTTCAATCATGGCCGCCACGTAGCGGGTGATCGTCGGGTCCTGAGGTTGGGTACGACGATCCTTGCGCCCGTAGCAGAGGTAGGGCGTCACGGCCTGCACCTGGTGAGCGCCGGCATCCTTGAGTGCGCCACAAAAAAACAGCAACCGACACAGCTTGTCGTTTGCGCTCTGCCGGTCATCCCCATACAAGGAATGGAACACCACCACCTCGCGACCGTTGACTGATTCCAACGGGCGGCATTTATGCTCGCCATCTTCATAGTCACGCTCTTCGTGGCGCGCCAGTTGACAGCCAAGCCGCTGCGCGACGCGGCTCGCGTAGTGCTCACTGCCTTGCAGGGCAAACAGAAGCGGGCGTTCGGTGAGCATGTGATGGCTCCTTCAAGGCACTGCCGTCAGTGGGCGGCACCATGACGCAGAACTTCGATGCAAAACTCCGCTTCGTAGGGCGGTACGTTGCATTCGACGATGTCATTGGCGGCAACTTGCAGATGCACGCCGACAATATCGGCATGAATCGGCTGCTGGCAGACGTGCCGATCGACCAATACCGCGGTGTAGACCCGACGCGCACCGAGTTGCGCCAGATACGCGCAGGTGCGCAGCAGCGAATGGCCTTCAAACAGCACGTCATCGACAACAAGCAGGGTGGTACTGGCGAGGTCCAGTGCGCCCAGAAGCGGGTTTTCGGTCAATTGCGTGTGTGCATGCAGCACGCTGAGATCATCGGCATAGCGCTTGACCTTCAGGGGGTAAAGAGGCAGTTCCGGCTGGCCGGTCTGACGCGACAGATGTTGCTGTAAACGCTGTGCCAGCGGCTCGCCGCGGCGCTGGATGCCGATCAGTACCGCTTGAGTAGGCGGCAACAGTGCCGCAGCCTGGCGCGCCATCGCCTGCAGTACCCTGTCGAGTTCATCGCTGTCGTACACGCGCAACCGCTGACTCGCAGGTAGGGTCGGCATGGCAGTCTCCCGTTCAGGGCCGATAGATTGATCATAGCGCAAGGGGGCCGTAGCTGACGGCGCCGGGCATCTGTGCCTTGCGCGGGGACTTGATATAAATCAAGACCGGGGAGACTTCATGGGAGGATTCTGAATTTAAAAAAGGGTATTGGCACATAGCTGAGCACTTGCCGCGCGCTCATGGGTTGTAAAGGCTTCTCGGCAGTACGACTGAACCTGTCCTGTATGGCTGCCTTGCGGCGTTCTGGCGGTATGGATTTGGCCCGATGGCTTCAGGAGGTTTTCAAATGACACACAGTCCCTTACTGCAAACCACCTTGCGCGACCGGACCGCTGCCGGTCGAACCCTGGTTGAGCCGCTGCGCAAATACGCTCATCGACCGGATGTCATCGTTCTGGCCTTGCCCCGTGGCGGGGTTCCGGTGGCCTATGAAGTAGCGACAGCCCTGGAGGTTCGCCTGGACCTGATGCTGGTCCGCAAGTTGGGAGTTCCTTCCCAGCCAGAATACGCCATGGGCGCCATTGCCAGTGGCGGCGTACAAATCGTCAATGAGGGGGCGCTACGGGCTCACCCGATTGATCAGGATACGTTCGATGCCGTGGTCGCCCGGGAAACCCGGGAACTCTCTCGTCGTGAGCATTTGTACCGGTCAACGCGTGCGCCGGTGGTACTCAAGGACCAGGTGGTGATTCTGGTCGACGATGGCCTGGCGACAGGGGCCTCGATGATGGCCGCGATCCACGCTGTGCGCCTGCAAGCACCGTCGCGCATTGTCGTTGCCGTGCCCGTGGCGCCGCTTGAGACGGTCGAGGCGCTGCGCACCGAAGTGGATGAGGTGGTGTGTCCGCTCATTCCCGAGTGGCTGATGTCGATCGGCTATTGGTACATGAACTTCACCCAGACCTCGGATGCGGAAGTCATCGATCTATTGCAAAGAGCCTGGCAACGCGAGTCCAGTACGGGCATTGCCCCTCAGGAGAACTCCGATGCTTGAGTCTCACTATCGAAAACTGAGCCTGGAGGACGTGGAGCTGTCAGCCGACCTGCGTCTGCCGATGAATGCTGCCGGATTGGTGGTTTTTGTCCATGGCAGCGGCAGCAGCCGTTCAAGCCCTCGTAACCAGCAGGTTGCAGAATCTCTGGGCCGGCGGCGGCTGGGCACGTTGTTGTTCGATTTACTCACGGAGCCGGAGCAGCGCCTGGATAACGTGACGCGGGAGCTGCGTTTCGATATCGCGATGCTTTCCCGGCGACTGGTGCAGGTGATCGACTGGATTGGCCGGGACGCGGAACTGCAATCGCTGCGGATCGGGCTGTTTGGCGCAAGCACCGGGGCCGCTGCGGCGTTGTTGGCGGCGGCCGAGCGCCCGGACGTGGTCCATGCGGTGGTCAGCCGGGGAGGGCGGACCGACCTGGCAGGTGCGGCGCTGTCCCAGGTAAGGGCGCCGACCTTGCAAATCGTCGGAGCAGAGGACCCGGTGGTAGTGCGTCTGAACGTGCAAAGCAGTCACGTTCTGCGCTGTGAACAGCGTCTGGAAGTCGTGGAGGGTGCTACGCATCTGTTTGAAGAACCAGGCACCCTCGAAGAAGTCGCCAGACTTGCTGGCGACTGGTTCGAGAGACATCTGCGTGGTACTCGTTCAGAGACCTCCATCAGTCCCTGACCGGTATCACACGCCAAACGGAAAGGTTTCGTCTTCCGGTTCCAGCGCCTGGCTTTTCGGCAGAGGCAGCGCCGTCACCGCTTGCGTCTGTTCAATCCACACCATGGCGTCAAATTGCTCGGCCAGCACCGACTCGAAATAGTGGCTGCTGCGCTCGCTTTCGGGGCGGTAAATCACCCCGATGGCCCGCTCCAGCAGAGGCTCGGACAGCGCCTTGCGCAGGTCTTCGCGCAGGGGATCTCGCCAGTCGGTCAAAGACGCGGGGACGCCGGCTTTAAGGAACTGATGTTCCCAACTGTCCGGGCGAGATGGCCGGATGTCCTTGATGAGCATGTCGGCGTCCCAGTCATCGGCTGCCGCCACCTGGCCACGGTCGGTGCTCATGCCGATCAGAACGACATCGCGCCCATAGGCGCTGCGACACAGCTGACCGATGTTGAACTGGCCCTTCCAGCCCATTTCCGTGGCAGCGGCATTGCCGATATGGGAGTTGTGCGCCCAGACCACGGCCTTGGCGTGAGCGCCTCGGTGCTCAAGCAACCCCCGCAGTGTGTCGAACATGTGCCGGTCACGCAGGTTCCAGGAGGCGGTCGAGCCTCGATAAATCGCTCGGTAGTATTGTTCCGCCGCCCGGACGACCCGGGCGTTTTGCGTGGCATCGAAGAACGCCTCGTCATCGTGGATAAGCCCGGCCAGCTGCTCGGCCAGCATGTCATGGAGCTGCTCGACCACTGCTTGCTCGCAGGGCATCAGCCCACCACGTTCAACAAAGTGGCCGTACAACGCAGGTTCATCCTGCCAGGGAGTCAGGCAGCCATAGCGCCGTCGTGCTTCGTGTGCCAGATGCGGGTCGACCCGCTCCAGATAACTCAGGACCTCGTGGATGGAATTGCGCAAACTGTAGACGTCCAATCCGCGAAACTCGACTCGACGCTCGGGGGCGTGCTTGTGGTTGTATTGATGCAGCCAGTGGGCGAATGCTTTCACATCGGTATTGCGCCACATCCAGGTCGGGAATCGGCTGAAGATATGCCGTTTCCAGGCTGTATGGGCCAGCCCGCGGACATAATGGTCAACATGCGCGGCATCTGGCCAGTCCGCTTCAACCGCCACAATCGTGAACCCGTGCTGCTCAATCAACCTTTGGGTAATCGCCGCACGGGTTCGGTAGAAGTCGCTGGTGCCATGGCTGGCCTCACCGATCATCACTACCCGCGCATCAGCGTAACGGTCGAACATTTCACCGAAGGCGTCTGAATTCAATTCCGGCAGCGGTTCCGCATATTGACGTAACAGAGGGGCAATAGTGGTTCTCGCAACAGTGCTGCGCGGACCGTAAAGTTTTTCCAGCAGTTTTTGCGAAGGAGAGGTCATGAGCGTCGTCCCTATCAAGAGGAGGGGTTAACCGACGTGCAGCCCGCTGGGCTGCTTCTTTGATTATTCCTACACCTTGGTCCAGACGATTCATTGAGTTTCGTCAACAAAGGCTGCAATGCCCCAGGAGAACGTGTCTGGATCGCGCGTCCGCAGGCTGCTGAAGATGACCTGACGCGATGTGCGTGATGTGCGTTGCGGACTTGAGTGGCGCAGCGCGCGCCAGCACTTGTAAATGGCTAGCGTCTGACTAGGCTCCATTCAGGTTTAAATCGTTCGACAGTCTCTTTTCAGAGGGAGCTGAGATGAATGTGAAGGACGGCGAAGCAGGCGGGATGAAGTCGGTGGTGCAGTCGTTTTTTTCCGGGTCAGCTTTTTTAATCACATTACTCCGGCGACCGGGCACCCTGCTGGTGGCGTTATCAGTGCTGCTGTTTTGTCAGTCAGCGCAGGCCTTGCCTTCCTTTGCACGCCAAACCGGACAAAGTTGCATTGCCTGCCATGCCGGCGGGCAATTTCCCGAGCTGACACCTTATGGGCGTCTGTTCAAGCTGACGGGGTACACCAACGGCGTACAAACCAACCCCCTGGCCGCGATGATCGTCGGTGATTTCACCTCGACGCGTAACAACAGCGACGGTGCGGGCAGCTCGATTTCACCCAAAGACAAGCAATTCATCATTGATTTCGGCAGCGTGTTCCTTGGTGGAAAAATCACTGACGTTATCGGCGGCTTTGCCCAATTCACCTACAGCTCCTATGACCACCAGGACGCCTCGGGTAATTGGGTCAGTCACCTGGGCTCGGACAACTTTGACCTGCGTTATGCAGACAGCCGGCTGGATGCCTCACGAGATGTCATCTGGGGCGTCACATTGCATAACAACCCCACGGTTCAGGATGTCTGGAACAGCACGCCTGCGTGGGGCTATCCGTATGTCAGTTCAACCCTGGGCGCCTTTGGCGGGGTCCCGACCTCTACACTGATCGAGGGGGGATTGGCTCAACAGGTGGCGGGTATCGGTGCCTATGTTTATTTGAACAAGTCGTTGTATCTGGAGCTGACCTCCTACCAGACCGCCAAAGACACATGGCAGTTTCTGAGCCTGGGCAACAAGAAGGGCGACACCTACCATCCGTTGACGTACATGGATGGCTCAAGCCCTTATGCACGGCTGGCCTATACCTACGAATGGGGGGCCCAGAACGTGATGCTGGGGGCCTTTGCGATGAATGCCAAAATTCTGCCCCTGGACGACTCCAACAATCCGATCCATGGCCAGGGCAGTACCGAGTACCGGGACGTAGGCTTCGATGGCCAGTATCAATACCTCCTTGAGCCCCATACTTTCACGGCACAGATACGTTATGTCAGGGAAGAAATCAGGGATGGCACCCAGACCCTCTTCGACGGACCTGCAACCCTGCGATCCTTCAAACTGAAGGGCAGTTATGTGTACGGTGCCAAGTATGGTGCGAGCCTGGCGTATACCAATGTCAATGGCAGCTCGGATGCCACGGCGTACCCGGACAGTGCCAGTTTTTCACCCGATACACAGATGTGGACGCCCGAGGTGTTCTGGTTACCGATGCAGAACCTCAGGGTCGGGCTCCAATACAACTATTTCACCCGCTATTTGGGCGCAACGAACAACTATGACGGCAATGGCCGTGATGCCAGCGAAAACGACACCACCTATCTTTATATGTGGTACGCGTTTTGATCAGTTGAACGCAGAGGCGTAGACCATGAACGCAACGGGCGTGAAGAGTACTTTCAATCGATCGCATTTATTGCTTGCCCTCTGCGTGGTTGCGCTCACGGGCTGCACCGGTACGACCGAGCAGGCCTCGGAGAAAACCTCGCCGATGTCCGGCATCGCCATGGTCGACAAGGTTTGCTCCATGTGCCACGGATTGACGGGGGAGTCCGTCTCGCCGATGTTTCCCAAGCTGGCCGGCCAGCAAAAGGAATACCTGAAGCTGCAACTGACTGACTTCAAGGGCCATGTCCGCAGCGATAAAACCGGGACCCAGTACATGTGGGGATTTACCCATTTGACAGAGACCCAGATCAACGAACTGGCGGACTATTTTTCCAGCCAGAGCCCCATGAAGGCTGACGCCGACAAGTTTGATGCACGCGGCGAATTGATCTTCCGCAAGGGCTTGCCTGGCTCGGGTGTCGCCCAGTGCAGCTCCTGCCATGGTGCCGAGGGCGAGGGCAATGGCCAGTTTCCGCGCCTGGCAGGTCAACATGCCGAGTATATGATCCGCCAGCTCAAGGTGTTCCAGCAGACTGACCAGCGCCCGCGTGGCGAGCTGATGAAGCAGGTCACTCATTCCCTGTCTGACGAAGATGCCGCCTCTGTCGCGCATTACATTGCGACACTCGGGGCAAAAAAATGAGGGCCTTCGCGGCACCGGCGATGAGCCTAGGGGCACGTCGCGGTTCCAGGCCTTCAGGCACTGTCTGATCTATATCAATGACCGTGTGGCGGGATCGGCAATCCTGACCCAGTGACCTCCACTGAGTCAGGATTGCGCCATGAAGCTCACTGCGGCACCGCTTCCAGAGCCGTTGCCAACCTCGCCCTCTTCATCGGCCAAGGCCGGGCAGGCGATGGGTAATGATCAAATCGCCGGGATTTTTGACGATATCGCCGATCTGCTGGAAATCGAGGACGCCAATCCCTTCCGTATCCGCGCTTACCGCAATGCCGCGCGAACCCTGAGGGCTTTGACCTTTGAGGTCGCGAAGCTGATCGTGCGCGGTGAGCCGCTGCCCAAACTCACGGGCATTGGGGTCGACCTTGCCGGCAAGATCAACGAAATCGTCACCACCGGCGATTGCGCTCTGCGCCAACGCCTGCGCACGACATTGCCCTTGGGGCTGGTCGATCTGCTTTCCATCGCCGGGCTGGGCCCAAAACGCGTCAAACATCTCTATCACGACCTGGGCATCGAAACCGCGCAGCAACTGTGTCAGGCGGCCAAAGAGGGGCGCATTCGCCATCTACCTGGCTTCGGCGAAAAGATGGAAGCCCGACTGTTGAACGCCGCGCAGAAGGGCATTGGCAGGGACCGCCGGTTGCCATTGGCCTTTGTGGCGCCGGTGGCCCTGCGACTGACCGAGTACCTGCAGCAGCTGCCAGGCGTTGAGGCAGCCACGGTTGCCGGCAGCTTGCGACGGATGCGCGACACCATCGGCGATATCGATATTCTGGTGGCCGCGGCACCGTCGGTGGACGTCACGGCGCACTTTATCCAGCATCCGGACATTGCCAGCGTGCTGGCACAGGGGCGCACCCGTACCAGCGTAATACTGGGCACCGGCATGCAGGTGGATCTGCGGGTGGTCGAGCCGGCGGTCTATGGCGCCGCCCTGGTGTATTTCACTGGCAGCAAAGCGCATAACATCGCGATTCGCCAACGGGCTCAGAAGCAAGGTCTCAAGCTCAGTGAATATGGCCTCTTCAGGGCAAAAAAATGTGTGGCCGGCACCACCGAAGATTCCGTTTACCAGGCGCTGGGGCTGGAATGGATGACACCGGAACTGCGCGAGAATCGCGGTGAGATTGCCGCGGCAGAGGCAGGTCAGTTACCCAGGCTGATCGAGTTGAGCGACCTCAAGGGCGATTTGCATGCTCACACCCGCGCCTCGGATGGGGGCAACAGCCTGGAAGAGATGGCATTTGCCGCGCGGGAGGCCGGGCTGGACTATCTGGCGATTACCGAGCATTCGCGGTCCCTCAGAGTGGCCCATGGCCTGGATGCCGACCGGCTGCTCAAGCACATCGACCAGATCGATGCGCTCAACAGCCGCTTGCGGGGCGTGACCTTGCTCAAGGGCATCGAGGTGGACATTCTCGAAGACGGTAGCCTGGACCTGCCGGACGATATCCTCAGGCGTCTGGACCTGGTGGTCGGCGCCGTACACAGCCATTTCGGCCTGACGATGCGTCAACAGACCCAACGCTTGCTCCGGGCCATGGATCATCGCTATTTCACGATTCTGGCGCACCCGTTGTGCCGGCTGATCAATGAGCGCGACCCGCTGAACCTCGATCTGCCGGTCATCATCAAGGCGGCCCGGCAGCGTGGTTGTTGCCTGGAACTCAATGCGCAGCCGCAACGCATGGACCTGTTCGACCTGCAGTGCCGCTACGCCAAGGATGAAGGGGTGCTCATTGCCATCAACTCGGATGCGCATCGCACCGTTGACTTTGCCTATTTGCAGTATGGAATCGCTCAGGCACGCCGTGCCTGGCTGGAAAAAACCGACGTGCTCAACACCCGTCCCCTGAAGGAACTCAAGGCGTTCCTGAGCGCCTGTTCTGCCCGGGGATGAGTGGCTGTGGGTGCGGGATTGAGACGCTCCATTCCCTTTCGTCAGCAACGTGCCGGATGACCTCCGAGAAATCAGCTGCGCCTGTCACTGTATGGGCCCCGAGGGAGTCCCCGGAACCAGGCGCCACGCTTCAGGACATTGGCGTATATAAGGGTAGTAGCCTTTGGCTGAAGGGCAGTAATACCAGCTTGGCGCAGGCTGGGTGTTGGGGGGCGCTGCCACCACGGGCGGGTTGGCCGGGTAGTAATAAACAGGGGGCGGGTAGTAGTAAACCGGGTAGGAGGGGTAGTAATACGGACCACGAAGGTACGCGCCTTCCCAACCCAGTCCCAAGCCAAGACCGATGCCCCACCAGAACGGAGCGCCGATATGACCGCCTCCGTGTCGGTCGGCGTTGGCCGGTAATGCAAGGCACGTGGCGATCAGGATTGCCCCTATCAGCGTGCAACGTTTTACCGAGTCGATATTCATGATGTCTACCCAATCGTGGGGGCAATTCGAGAATAGGAGTCGCTCAGGGGAAAAATCTGATCCACATCAGAAAACAGGCATACGAACGGGCAAGTGGATAGACGGGCTGCCAATAGGGGGGGAGTCATAATGTTCGATGCAAAAAAAAACCTTGCCGGTTTCCCGGCAAGGTGAGGAGGACGGTCATCGGTTCAATTGCCTTTGATCGGTACAATTTTCTCCGGTTTCATGGCTTCGGGCTTTTTCGGTAGCGATATGCTCAGCACACCTTTGCTGAAGCTCGCTTCGATCTTGTCGGCGTCGACCCCTTTCGGCAGGTTGAACATCCGTTCGAAGGAGCCGTAGTGACGCTCCGACAGGTAATAGCCCTTTCTTTTTTCTTCCTTGTCTTCCTGTTTTTCGCCTTTGATGATCAGGCTGCCGTTGGACAGTTTGATCTCGACGTCCTTCTGGTCCATACCGGGCAGTTCGACAGTGATATCGAAGCTTTTATCTTTCTCGGTGATGTCCACGGCAGGGATGCCGTACCCCATCAGTTCACGAGATAAAAGCGGCTCGACGTCGAACAGCCCACGGCTGAATGGCGATAATCCCAAAGGACCTCGATTGAAGTCTTCGAACAGGTGATCGACCTGTTCCCGCAGTTTTTGCAGAGGACGCCAAAGGTCAGTCGTCGCTGGGAGCGGACTTGCTTTTTTTTCGGTATGAACCGGTACTTTTTTCACGGAATTGGCCATTTTCAGTTCTCCTCTTTGGCTATGTCGAGGTGGGCTGCAAACGTTTTGGACACCTGTGCCTGCCTCGAGAAAAAACACATCCATTCATTGATTTGGCCTTACAAGGCCAGTTTCCCTGACCACAGCATCCAGCCGGCGAAAGCGGCCGCCGCCCAGATGACGATCAACAATCCCCACTCAAAGCCGTTCAGCGCTTGACCCTGGCGAGCCCGTTTGGTGGCCAGGTAAATCAGTGAGCCGGGGGCATAGAGCAGGGCGCTGAGCAGCATGTATTTCGGCCCTGCGGCGAATAACAGCCAGAAGCAATACAGGGTTGCGACCGAGGCAATCGCCATGTCGCGCAGTTGCAGGGCTTTGTGTCCGGCATAGGTCGCGCCCTGCCACGTCAGCTTCAACGCGTACAGGCCGCTGAACAGGTACGGCAACAGAATCATCGAGGTCGCCAGAGAGATCAGGGCCAGGTAACTGGCGCTCGAATACAGCGTCAGCAGCAGGAATAGCTGGATGCAGCCGTTGGTAATCCACAAGGCATTGGCAGGCGCGCCATGGGTGTTTTCCAGGGCCAGCGGTCCCGGCATGACTTTTTCCTTGGCCGGTGTGAACACCGACTCTGCCGCCAGCAGCGTCCAGGCGAGCAGCGCGCCGCCGACCGAGATGATCAGGCCGACGCTGATCAGCATCGCTCCCCAAGGGCCGGCCACCGCCTCAAGCACACCACTCATCGAAGGATTTTTCAGCGCGGCCAGTTCCGGTTGCCTGAGAATGCCCAGTGACAGCAGGGACACCGCAATCAGCAACAACAAGGTGAGAACAAAGCCGATGACGGTGGCCCGTCCCACATTCACCCGTTCTGCCGCACGGGCGGAAAATACGTTGGCGCCCTCGATGCCGATAAACACCCAGACGGTGACCAGCATCGTGCTTTTGACCTGATCCAGGGTGCTGCCCAGTGCCGGCGCACCCCAGAAGTCGACCATAAACGTTTCGCGCTGGAACGCCGCAATCACCAGGCCGATAAACACAAGCAACGGAACGATCTTGGCCAGGGTGGTGAGGGCATTGGCCCGCGCTGCGGTGCGCATGCCCCGCAGGATCATCCAGTGCAACGACCACAGCACCAGCGACGCCGCC
This sequence comes from Pseudomonas sp. GW822-FHT04C11, assembly GCF_058800905.1. Classification (NCBI taxonomy): domain Bacteria; kingdom Pseudomonadati; phylum Pseudomonadota; class Gammaproteobacteria; order Pseudomonadales; family Pseudomonadaceae; genus Pseudomonas; species Pseudomonas sp. GW822-FHT04C11. The sequence continues at coordinate 95,914 of NZ_JBXAMS010000013.1, forward strand.
GCAATGGCCGCTTTGTTATTGCCTTCACCGAATAGCGGGAAGAAGTAACTCAGCGCCGCGAACAGAATCACCAGGTAACTGACGTTACCGATCCACGCGCTGATCCAGTAACCCCAGGCCGAGTTGAAACCGAGGAATTCGCCGCCCAATGCGCGGGCATAGGCAAACACGCCGTTATCCAGTTCGGGTTGGCGGTTGGACAAGGTTTGATAGACCAGTGCCAGTGACAGCATGCCGACGCCGGTGATCAACCAGCCAATCAGGATCGCGCCGGCACCAGCGCCCGCAGCCATGTTCTGGGGCAGGCTGAAAATACCGCTGCCGATCATCGAGCCGACCACCAGAGCGATCAACAGGCTCAAGGACAGGCGCCTGGGTTCCAGCTGGCGCAAGCTTCCCGCCGCAGGGCGAGGCGAAATGCCTGGAATAGTCGGTTGGGTGCCGTGCACATGCGTTGCCATGCAAACCTCCACGAGACAATTTCTTCATCGGCTATCGCCAATGCGAGAGCGCGAACGCTGATGATTAATGTCTGCGTGAATGGGCTGCCGGGATTTGATTTAGATCAGAGGAATGGAAAGCCGCATGAAAGACGCCGGGGATATACCCCATGGGCGTGTGCGCCGCTGTGTCACGTAGAAAAGGGGTGGAATGCTCTCAGGATTCGAGCGGTTGAGCGGCCGTTGGGTGTCAGCGTATTTCGCTTATTCAATGGCGGCCTGGCGCAGGCGCAAGGCATTGAACACTACCGATGCCGAGCTCACGCTCATGGCCAGCGCCGCAATCAGTGGCGATAAAAGATGACCGGTCAGCGGGTAGAACACACCGGCGGCCAGCGGAATGCCCATGGCGTTGTAAAGGAAGGCGAAGGTCAGGTTCTGGTGCATGTTTCTCACGGTGGCCACTGACAGGCTGCGCGCACGCAGGATGCCGAGCAGGTCGCCCTTGACCAGGGTCACCTGAGCGCTGTTCATTGCCACGTCAGTGCCGGTGCCCATGGCGATACCCACATCGGCGCGCGCCAGTGCCGGGGCGTCATTGATGCCGTCGCCAGCCATCGCCACCCGGTGTCCGGCCTGTTGCAGTGCCGCGACCAGGCGCTCTTTGTCTTGCGGCTTGACCTCGCCATGCACCTCCTCGATACCCAATTGACGCGCCACCGAACGGGCCGTCGTAAGGCCGTCGCCAGTCGCCATGACGACCTTGACGCCGTCCGCTTGCAGACGGCCGACTGCCAGTTTCGAGGTGGGCTTGATGGGGTCGGCTACCGCCAACAACCCCGCCAGGACACCATCGACCGCCAGGTACATGATGCTCGTGCCATCACTGCGTAGTGTTTCTGCCTGGGCTTGCAAGCTCTGTATGGAAACACCCGCCTCATCCATCAACACCGTATTGCCCAGTCTCAGGCCACGGCCCTCGACCTGACCGCTGACGCCAATACCGGAGGCGGACTCAAAGGCTTCAGGCGTGCTCAGTGTCAGACCCATGCGGCGGGCTTGCTCGACGATGGCATGTGCCAACGGGTGCTCGCTGCCCTGATTGAGAGACGCCGCCAGGCGCAGCACTTCGTCCTGGGTAAATCTGCGTGCAGCCTCGACACTGTGGAACGCTGGCCGGCCTTCGGTGAGGGTGCCGGTCTTGTCGACGATCAAGGTGTCTATCTTGCGCAGGTTCTCGATGGCGGCGGCATCGCGAAACAACACGCCGACACTGGCAGCCTTGCCGGTGGTGACCATGACCGACATTGGTGTCGCCAGACCCAGGGCACAGGGGCAGGCAATGATCATGACCGCGACGGCGTTGATCAGGCCAAATACCCAGCTTGGCTCTGGCCCCCACAGGCCCCAGCCGACCAGCGTCAGCAGCGCGATGCTGATCACCCCGATCACAAAGTAACCGGCGATCACGTCGGCCAGACGTTGCATTGGCGCTTTCGAACGCTGTGCCTGCGCAACCATCTGCACGATCTGCGCGAGGAGGGTAGCCGCCCCGACCTTCTGTGCCTGCATCACCAGACTGCCATGGAGGTTGAGGGTGGCGCCGATCAATACGTCGCCGGCCTTCTTCATGACCGGTATCGGCTCACCGGTGAGCATCGACTCGTCCACCGCGCTTTCACCTTGCAGCACCTGACCGTCGACCGGCACTTTTTCACCCGGGCGTATGCGCAAGGTGTTGCCGCTGTGTACGTGGGTCAACGGGATGTCTTCTTCCGTGCCATCGGCATTGATCCGGCGGGCGGTTTTCGGTGCCAGCCCCAGCAGCGACTTGATGGCTGCCGAGGCTTGCGAACGCGCCTTGAGTTCTAGCATCTGGCCGAGCAAGGTCAGCGAAATGATCACCGCCGCCGCTTCGAAGTACACGCCGATGCGACCGTCCATCATGAACGTGTCGGGGAAGGTATTGGGGGCCAGGGTGGCGACGAAGCTGTAAAGGAAGGCCGCTGCCGTACCAAGACCTATCAACGTCCACATGTTGGGACTGCGCTGAATTACCGAATGTACGCCGCGCACATAAAAAGGCCATCCGGCCCACAGCACGACGGGGGTGGCCAGTGCCAGCTCGATCCAGTTTTGTAGGGGACCGTGGATCAGCATCAGGACATGACTGCTCATGGCCAGCACCGTGACGATCACGGTCAGCGGCAATGTCCACCAGAAGCGCCGGGTGAAGTTCTTGAGCTCGGGGTTCTCGTCCTCTTCCAGTTCGGGAATCACCGGCTCCAGGGTCATCCCGCACTTGGGGCAGGTACCGGGGCCCGTCTGGCGGACTTCCGGGTGCATGGGGCAGGTGTATTCAGAAGTAGCTGACAAGCGGGCTGCGGGCATCCGATCGACCGGGGGGGCCGGGTTGTGCTCTTGATGATGCTCAACGCCGTGCATGAGTCAATTCCTGTTCTCGTCCTTGACCGGGTCTGCGGTTTCACTTCGATGGCTGTGACCACCGTGATGGTGGTGCCCAAACAAATGCATCAGCGGACACAACAGCAAAATCGAGTAGGGCAACAGGCCGAGAATATGGCCGTAGTGCTCACGGGCCAGATAGAACAATGCAATGACCAGCAGCATGCCTAGCGCGATGCCGGATTTGCTTCTCCAAAATGCTGGAGAGGTGTTGGTCGAGTGCTGTGAGTTGATCATGGTCGGGTGCTCCTGGGGAGTGAGCGCTGCCAATACGCTGAACAGGATCAACACTGCGGTTTCAGGGTGAAACCGCCGTGGCCGTTACGACAGGCTTGTCCGGATCACTGGTTCATCGGCATCTTCATCATGTTCGATTGCTGATCCATCATATTCATCATCATGTTCATCATGCCCATTCTGTCCTTGTTGCCCGGCATACCCATGTCATTACAGTTTGCATTCATCATGGCCATACCGTCCTTCATCGTCTTCATGCTCTCCTGCATGGCGGCTCGCCGCTCGGCAGGGGTTTTGGCGGCGGCGATTTTGTCGTGTGCAGCCTGCATTTTTTTCATTTGCTCGGCCATGGCCTTGTTCTGCTCAGGTGTGGCGGGTGTGCTGGTTTGAGCGGGGTCGGTCGGGTTCAGCTCCGGGTGGTGTTCATCGACGGCCGAGGCCACGAGCGGGCTGCTCACAAGCAGGGCGGCGAGGATCAATTTCAATGAGGCATGCATGGCAATCTCCAAAGGATGAGGACAACACCGTAATACCCACAGCACGATGATGGCGAAACCAGAACATGGAACTTCCCCGATAATGAAATAGCGGGATTCTGTTTTTTCAACCTACAGCACACCAAAACTCCATGATTGATCAAAATCAAATCAAACGTAGTCAGTCAGGTCCCCCGGCCCAAGCCCTGAATGTAGTCGCTCATCGCTGACCGTGACCGGGTAACGCTCAGGTCCGTTTCATAAAAGCGCTAGGCAACGGCACCAAATGAAATACCGACAGCAGCGGTAATGGCCATCGCCAGCGCGCCCCACAGCGTCACTCGCCAGGCGCCGACCAGCAGATTGGCGCCGCCTGCCTTGGCGGCAATACCGCCTAAAGCACCCAGGAATACCAGTGACATGCCGGATATCCAGGCAATCACGCTGTGGGTCGGCGCGAGGATGGTCACGCCCAGCGGCAATGCGGCGCCCACCACAAAGCTGGCCGCCGAGGACATTGCCGCCTGCAGCGGTTTTGCGCTGAGCGCATCGGAAATGCCCAGTTCGTCGCGTGCATGTGAGCCCAGTGCATCGTGTGCCATGAGCTGCGTGGCGACTTTACTGGCCAGCTCGGGTTCAACACCACGATCCACATAGATGGCCGCCAACTCCCGGTGTTCGGCAAGCGGCGCTGTCTCAAGCTCTGCTTGTTCGCGCAACAGATCGGCCCGTTCGGTATCGGCCTGGGAATGCACGGAGACGTATTCGCCTGCCGCCATCGACATCGCACCCGCCACCAGCCCGGCAACTCCCGTGACGAGCAACGTGCTGTGGGTGGCATTGGCGGCGGCGACGCCGATCAGCAGACTGGCGGTCGATACAATGCCGTCGTTGGCACCCAATACCGCGGCCCGAAGCCAGCCGATTCGCTCATGCTTATGGGATTCAGCGTGTCTGCGAAAGAACTTCATCGTTGAAATCTGCTCACTGTCGTTGAATTGATACCAATCAAAAAAATGCCTGGATAAATCAACCACTGGCCTGGTCGTTTCAGCGAGTTTCAATCTGCGCCTGGAGCTGTCCGGCAACAACCGATAGCTCCCTGAACTGCTCGCCATCATGTATCACGAACAACGCATCCATACCGCGTTCCTGCGCAAGCTCAGGACCGGCTTTCTCCCCCAGGACCATCAGCGCGGTGGCCCATGCATCGGCGAGCATGCAGGTGGCAGCGACCACCGTCACGGCCGCGAGTGAGTTGGACAAGGGCGTTCCGCGAGCCGGATCCATCGTATGCGAGTAATGCCGACCCGCGACCTCGATCCACTGACGATAGTCCCCGGACGTGGCAATCGCTGCATCGCTGATCTCCATCACCCCCATGACTTCACGAATGCCGCGGCGGGGTCTTTCAATCGCAACAACCCAGGACTCTCCACCCGGCTTGGCTCCGCGCGCGCGCATTTCACCGTCGATTCCTACCAGATAGTTGGTTATCCCCCAGCCATCGAGGCAACGTGCCATTTCATCCACCGCAAAGCCCTTGGCGATGCCTGATAGATCAAGGGTAGTCGCTGAGCGTTTACGGGCCAGGTTGCGCAGCGGATCAATCTCCAGCGCTTGCGTGGCTGGCACGCGCGCCTGACGATCCGAGGCACTGATATGCGCTGCGCCGGGTTGTTGTTCGCCAGGCCCGAAGCCCCAGGCATTGACCAGATCGCCCACGGCGATATCAAACGCCCCGTTGGATTGACGACCCACCCGCAGCGCCGTAGCCAGGACGGTGGCCAGTTCCTCGGGAATGGGCAGCCATTGCTGTTCGGCTGCTGCGTTGAGACGGTTGAGTGCGGAATCGGCCTTCCACGTCGACATCTGTTGATCCACCGTGTCGACAGCCGCAAACAGACTCTCATTGATGGCAGCCTCATCCACCGGCGGCTCGGCGTAAAACACCGCAGTGTAACGGGTGCCCATGGTTTCCCCGCTCAGGCTATAGCGCCGGGGTTCAGTAGACATCTTCACGGTAGCGTCCTTGTGCTTTGAGCGTCAGCACATTCAAGTCGAGCGGGGCCAATACTTCATCCAGGGCGTTCATCACCCCTTTGGCCATCTCGCGACTCCCGCACACCAATACGTGGGCACCTTTTTCAATCAGGTGACGGAGTGCCAGCGCGTCGGCGATCAGGCGGTCCTGCACATAGCTGCGTTCATGGGTTTGGGAGAAGGCGGCGCGCAACCGGGTGAGGCGCTGATCCGCCAGATAGCGGTTGAGCTCGGGTTCATAGAGAAAGTCGGACGCCGGGTGACGTCCGCCCCAGTACAGGTGCATGGGCTGCCTGGCTTTGTTGTTGCGGATAAAACCGGCTAAAGGGCCGATCCCCGTACCGGCACCGATGAGAATCACCGGCTGTTTTCCACGGCCGGGACGAAACTCTGGATTGGGCTGTATGAAGGCTTCAATCTGTCCTCCCAGCGGCAAGTCGTGAAGGAACCCGGAACACACGCCGTCGGCGTGTTTACGCACACAGATTTCCAGAACGCCGTCATCTGATCCGCTGGCCAGCGAGTAGTAGCGCGGCACCCTGGAGCCAGGCGGCAGCACGCCAACCAGATCTCCGGCCTGGAACCGGGGCAGGCCGTTGCCTTTGAGTTTGTGTTTGAGCTCGCCCGGCGAGTGAGGCGTTGCGACTGCGTTGAAACGCAGGATCTGGGTGGGGGCGTTCACGTGTTCGCCGTAGTGTGTGCGATCGATCAACGCCAGGGTCGTGGTTTCCGGCAGCCGTGGGACGTGTACCAGCGTCAGTTCATGGCCCAGCAACCGGCCAACGGCGCTGCCCCAACGGGTGAACGCCTGGGCGGATTGGCGATTGATGGTTTCAAGTTCCAGCAGCTGCGTCCCGCCTGAAGCCAGCAGAGCCGCCTGAGTGTCCTTGGCAAACTGACAAAACTTCGGGAACTGCCGATCGCCAAATCCCAGTACGGCAAAACCCAGGCCAGGCTTTACGTGGGCATTCGCCAGTCGTTTCATGAACTGCGAGGCCGAGGCGGGTGCGTCACCGTCGCCGGTGGTGGCGGTAAGGATGAACAGCCGTTGGGCGCTGCGATACTCTACCGCGAGCCGGTTCATCGGCGCGGTATGGACGCGGTGGCCGGTCTGCTGCAAAGCCTCATGCAAGGTGTTGGCAAAGCCCCAGGTGGTGCTGCTTTCGCTGCCGACCAGAATCACCGTGTCGGCGTTTTGCGCGCCACTGTTGTGACGGATTTTCGGCTGGGACTGGCGACGACGCCACCACAGCAGCACGCCGGTGACGCTCATCAACGGCACGCTGAGCGCGCAAATGCCGAGGAACAGGCCCAACCACCAGAGACTTTCGCCGGTATGCAGCTGGTAGATGAACTCGTAGGCATTACGCATGCGGTCGTGGGGCACGTAAGACAACAACGCCCCGCTGACGGGGTCGACATAACCGTCGCCTTGCGCGGTACTCAACGAAAAGAAATCTTCGGGGTGACCGACGCTGGGGTAGACCAGCTCGCGCAGGTCGCTCAGGTCAGTCGCCAGCAGTGCTGGCAAGGTCACGACCGGTGCTGCCGGGCCGCTGCTGAGCGTGCTCGGAAATACCGGCTCGCGTTGCGTCCCGTCCGAGATCAGGTTGAAGGTGGTGGCTGACATGTACAGTCCGGTCAACGCGGACAACAGTAAGCCCAGAATCGCCAAACGCCCGACTTCGGCATGCCAGCGCTGATTGAAACTGCCGCGCAGTGGCCGCATCACGCGCCGCCAGCCGCCCAGGCGCTGTGCCAGCAGCGCCGCCCCGGAAATCGACAGTATCAGGATGAACAGCGCGCCGATGCCGGCTGCCGCATGCCCCGGTGTGCCTGACAGCAATGAGCGGTGCAGGTCTTTGACCCAGCGGGTGAACGCCGAGGGCGTATAGCTCGCAACACCTGCTCCGGTCAGCGGGTCGACGCGCTCGGCGCCGGTCTGGCCGTCCTGGGTGAAATACACGATGACTGAACCCGAGGCGGTACGGCGGATTTTTTCGACCCCGGGGTAGTGGTTCGCCACTCGACCGGCCAACTCGGCAACGTTCACCTGACCGGATGCCGGTACTGTCGCGCTCAGTCTTTCCAGGGCCGGATTGATCGACAGGATCGCACCGCTGATCGCCAGCAGCATGACCAGCAGGGCCGCGACGAGGCCGGGCAGTGAGTGAAACTGGCGTAGCATGGTCAGCCTCCAAGGGGTGCCGGTGTCACATGTCGTAGGTAAAGGACTCGATGTAACCGCTGCCGGTAGAAGGTTTTCCCGCGCCTTGAGTGGTCAATGGCACGGCAATATCGGAGCGGGCTTCACGTTGATTCTCGACAGCACTGTCGACGCGGATCTGATAGCCGGCATCAATCAGTGTGTCTGCCAGTTCAACGCTCACTTTCAGGGTGCGCCCGCTACCGACGCTGGCGCCGCTGACCCCGTCAAACTCGTTGGGGTTCAAGCCGCTGCCGCGGGCCCAGTCGGACAAATGCCTGTAGTACTTGGCCTTTTTGCCAGCCACCCACAGGGTTTTCTGGTATTTACCGTTGGCGTCGGTCACATAAAACGCCAGGTACGCGTCATTGCCGTCGTAATTTTTCAGTCGGGTGGTCAGGGTGACTTCCCGCGCCTGGGCCAGACCCGGCAGTGCAATGGCGGTGGCGAGACAAATCGCAGCAGTCAGCTTTTTCATGGTGGATTTCCCGTTCAAGCGTTGTGGCTGAATCCTGCGCCTGTAAGCTGACAGCAACCTGAAGGGGAATTCAGGCCTTTGTCAGGTTGGTCATCCAAGGTGTTGTACGACGAACCATCACAGGAGGGTGGCAATGCGGGTTTTATTGGTTGAGGACGCTGTGGGGCTCGGCGAGGCAGTACGTGAGCAACTCGCGGATGACGGCCACGCGGTGGACTGGGTGCAGCGCCTCGATCACGCTCAGACCAGCGTGCGAACGACGCGTTATGACCTGATCTTGCTTGACCTGATGCTGCCGGACGGGCGAGGGCTGGATTTTTTGCGCCAGCAACGCGGGGCGGGGGATGTCACTCCGGTGATTATTCTTACGGCGCGAGACCAGATATCCGATCGCATCGAAGGCCTGAATGCGGGGGCTGACGACTATCTGGTCAAACCCTTCGATCTTTTCGAGTTGTCCGCCCGAGTCGCGGCGGTGGCACGGCGCTACAGTGGTAATCCCAATCCGCAGATCAAAGTGGGCGGGTTGCAGGTCGACATGACCGCTCGCACGGTGCTGCGCGCCGGCATGACGGTGGACCTCACCGCGCGTGAGTGGGCATTGTTCGAAGCCTTCATCCAGCGCCCTGGCGCGTTGTTATCGAAATCCCAGCTGGAAGATCGCCTGTATGCATTCGGTGCCGAAATTGAAAGCAACACCATCGAGGTCTATATCAGCCGTCTGCGCAAGAAACTCGGCCGCGAGATGATTGAGACGGTTCGCGGGATGGGCTACCGGTTGATGCCGGAATGAAGCCCGCCTCGAGTCTGCAAAAGCGTCTGGGGCTGGGGCTGACGCTGGGCATGACCCTGCTTTGGCTGGGGGCGACCGTCGGCGCCTGGGTCGTGGTGCAACACGAATTGAACGAGGCCTTCGACAGTGCACTGGAGGAGACGGCACAGCGAATCCTGCCCTTGGCCGTGCTCGAAATCGGCAGCCCTGATGAGCCTCGCCAGGCTCGGCATATTGCACCGCTCAAAGTGCGCAAGGAATACCTGACGTACCTGGTCCGCGATGCCAGGGGCGAGATACTGATGCAATCTCATGATGCCGACCCTGACATTTTCAATCCGCTGCCGGTGGAGGGCTTCACCACCACTTCCAGGTACCGTTTGTACGGGACCAGCGCTCCGCGCGAAGGCGTTTTTATCGAGATGGCCGAGCCCTTGGCCCATCGACGCGAAGCCGCTCAGGAGGCCTTACTCGCGTTGCTCCTGCCGTTGCTGGCACTGATTCCGATCAGCTTGTTGGGCACCTGGTTGTTCGTGCACGTCAGCCTGCGCAGCGTTCGGGCGTACCGCCGGGCCATCGAGACGCGCGGGGTCGGTGACTTGTCCCCGATCAAGGTGGATCGATTGCCTGCGGAAATCGATCCGTTGGCCGAGGCGGTCAACCATCTGATGGAGCGACTGCGCAAGGCACTGGAGACGGAACGCAGCTTTACCGCCAACAGTGCCCATGAGCTGCGCACCCCGCTGGCAGCGACGTTGGCACACATTCAGCGGTTACGCCGCGAGGCGCCTGAGGGCCCGCTTCAAGTGCGTGCCGCGAAGATCGAGGCCTCTCTCCAGGCGCTGACGCGACTCTCGGAAAAGCTGATGCAACTGGCCAAGGCTGAAGGTGGCGGGCTTCTGTCCGAAGTGCCGCAAGACCTCATACCGTTACTGGCTCATGTGGTCGATGAGTGCAACCACGCAGCCGGCCAGCGGGTTCATCTGGTTCTGCCCGCTGTGCAAAGCGTGCTGTCGGCAATTGATCCTGACGCCTTCGCCATTCTTGTGCGCAACCTGATCGAGAACGCGATGAAGCACGGCGCGCCGGATCTACCCATTGAGGTGAGCCTTTCCAGTCAGGCACTCCTGAGAGTGGTCAATGCCGGTCCGGTGGTGCCTGAGCCGATATTGAAACGCCTGACCGAGCGCTTCGTGCGCGGTGAAAGCGGCGCTGAGGGTTCGGGGCTTGGCCTGGCCATCGCGCTGACGATTGCCCAAGGCGTCAACGCGACGATGACGCTCGTGTCGCCCGCGACGGGTAAACAAGACGGCTTTGAAGTCATCGTGCAGTTTGTTCAGGGGCGCTAGGGGGAATGGATACACTGGCCGGTCGTGCGGGATCAAAGACACGCCGCACGTCGCTGCAAGCAGGGCTATAATCGCGCCCACGTTTTACTCTTTCACAACACCCTCCACCCTACGAGACTGCCATGACTATTTCTCTGTACGCTGCTTCCGTTCCAGTCTTCAAGCAAATGCTCAACGCGTTGAGCGATGTTCTGAACAAGGCCGAAGCTCACGCCACCGCCAAAAACATCGACCCGAACGCCTTCCTGCAAGCGCGTCTGTACCCGGACATGTTCCCGCTGGTGCGTCAGGTGCAGATCGCCGTCGATTTCGCCAAAGGCGTTTCTGCCCGCCTGGCCGAAATCGAACTGCCGAAGTACGACGACACCGAAGTGACCTTCGCCGAGCTGCAAGCCCTGATCACCAAGGTGCTGGCCTTCATCGACGGTATCAAGCCTGAGCAAATCAATGGCAAGGAAGGTATCGAGATCGTTACCCGCCCAGGCACCCCGAAAGAAAAACGCTTCAGTGGCCAGGCTTACCTGCTGACCTACGGCCTGCCGCAGTTCTTCTTCCACGTCACCACCGCCTACGCGATCCTGCGTCACAACGGTGTTGAAGTCGGCAAGCGCGATTACATGGGCGCGTTCTAAACCCGCCAGCAACAAAAAACCCGCCAAGGTGTGAACCTTGGCGGGTTTTTTTGTGGGGCCGGTTTGTTACGCGGCTTGTACGGTTTTCTCTTCCTGGGCCAGGCAAGCGGCTGCGGTGAACAGCACGTCGGTGGAGGAGTTCAGTGCGGTTTCTGCCGAGTCCTGCAACACGCCGATGATGAAGCCGACCGCCACCACTTGCATGGCGATCTCGCTCGGAATACCAAACAGGCTGCACGCCAGCGGAATCAACAGCAGTGAACCACCGGCCACACCCGAAGCGCCGCAGGCACAGATCGCCGCGACGACGCTGAGCAGCACGGCTGTCGGGATGTCCACGGCAATCCCCAGCGTGTGCACCGCCGCCAGGGTCAGTACCGTGATGGTGATCGCCGCACCGGCCATGTTGATGGTCGCGCCCAGCGGGATCGATACCGAGTAAGTGTCTTCATGCAGGCCCAAGCGCTTGCTCAGTTCCAGGTTGACCGGAATGTTCGCCGCCGAACTGCGGGTGAAGAACGCGGTGATTCCGCTTTCCCGCAGGCAGGTCAGCACCAACGGGTAAGGGTTGCGGCGCAGCTTCCAATAGACGATGGCCGGGTTCATCACCAGCGCCACGAACAGCATGCAACCCAGCAGTACGGCCAGCAGATGCAGGTAACCGATCAGTGCGCCGAAGCCCGAGGTGGCCAGCGTGGAGGCGACCAGGCCGAAGATCCCCAGCGGAGCAAAACGAATCACCAGGCGCACGATCAGCGTGACGCCGTTGGACAGGTCGCCGAGTACGGTGCGGGTGGTTTCGCCGGCATGGCGGATCGCGATGCCCATGCCGATTGCCCAGGCCAGAATACCGATGAAATTGGCGTTCATCAGTGCACTGATCGGGTTGTCGACCGCGCTCAGCAGCAGGCTTTGCAAGACTTCGGAGATTCCGCCGGGCGCGCTGATCGCCACGTCGTGGGTGGACAGCACCAGGCTCGAAGGGAACAGGCTGCTGGCCACCACTGCCACTACGGCTGCGGCAAAGGTGCCCAGCAGATACAGGAACAGAATCGGCTTGATATGGGTTTCCTGACCGTGTTTGTGGTTGGCGATCGAGGCCATCACCAGCACGAACACCAGAATCGGTGCGACGGCTTTCAGTGCCGAGACAAACACTTTGCCGATGAATGCGGTGGATTTCGCCACCTCAGGCGCAAACAGCGCCAAGGCAATGCCGAGGATCAGGCCAATGACGATTTGCGTGACCAGGCTGGTGTGTTTGAGTCTGTGCAAAAGAGTAGGCGGAGCAGCAGTCATAGCGGTATCTCTGATTTTTTTAAGGTGCCGTGAATCGAGAAACCCGGTCAGCAACAAACGGGCAGGCTGACCGGGCAAGCGCACATTGCGTCATCTGCGTTGGCGGGTGAGCAAGGTTGAATTTTTTTGCGGGCGCGGACTTTATCACAGCGTAGTCGCGATCCTTCAGACCTGTGACGATCTGCCACCCGAGTGTTTAAGAGGATGTGTCAGGTTTGCGCCAGCGCTGTCGGACACACTCTGTTAAGCTTCGCCATCCACTTTTTCATCTCCCCTCAGTGAGCCCTTGGGCTGTCGCTGGCGTTGTCGTTTTCTGGAGTTACCCATGCTGTTGCCCATCCTGTTGTTGTCAGCCGCCGGTTTCACCGTGCTGACCACAGAATTCATCATTGTCGGTCTGTTACCGTCGATCGCTCGCGACCTCGATGTCAGCGTTTCCCAGGCGGGACTGCTGGTGACCTTGTTCGCGTTTACCGTCGCCGCCTTCGGACCCTTCCTGACCGCGTATTTCGCGCGTTTTGAACGTCGGCGTCTGTTTATCAGCGTGCTGATCATGTTCGGGCTGGCGAACACCCTGGCGGCCATGGCGCCGAACATTGGCGTGATGGCCGTCGCGCGGCTGATACCGGCGCTGGGTTTGCCGGTGTTCTGGGCGTTGGCCAGTGAAACGGCGGTGGACATCGTCGGGCCGGACTATGCGGGGCGGGCGATTGCCAAGATCGGATTCGGGATTGTCTGCGCGACCGTGTTCGGGATCCCCGTTGGTACGTTGATTTCCGATGCGTTCGGCTGGCGCACGGCGTTCGGCATTCTCGCGGTCATTGCCTTGGCCAAGGCGCTGCTGCTGTTTATCTATTTGCCGAAAACCAACCTGCACAACCAGCAGGTGAGCTTGCGGTCACAGTTCAAGATTCTGCGCAGCCCGCTGATGCAAGGGCATGTGCTGTTGTCGATTCTGGTCTTCAGCGGGATGTTTACCGCTTACACCTACCTGGCCGACATCCTTGAGCGGCTGGCCGGCTTCAACGGCACCGTAGTCGGCTGGTGCCTGATGGGCTTTGGCGCGGTCGGGCTGATCGGCAACTCGCTGGGCGGGCGCATGGTCGATCGCCATCCGTTGATCGCATCGATGGTGTTCTGTGGCTTCATGATCGGCGGCATGGTGGCGCTGGTGCCGAGTATTCATTCGACGCTGGGACTGGCGGCGGCGATGGGCGTCTGGGGCGTGACCCAGGCTGCGTTGTTCCTGGTCAGTCACGTGCGCTTGATGAAAGCCGCACCGCAGGCGCCAGCCTTTGCTGCGTCGCTGAACATCGCCGGGGCCAATCTGGGGATTGGCTTGGGGGCGATGGTCGGTGGGCACGTGATCGACACCTTGGGCCTGGGCAGCCTGGGGTTTGCGGCGGCCGGTTTTATCCTGGTGTCGATTGTATTGGCCTTGTTGCTGATGAAGGTCAAAGCCCCAGCCGTCTGCGCCTGAGGCTTCAAAGCGCGGTAAACAGCTCGCGGCGGGCACCTTCGGTAATTGCGACAATGCCGGGGTGCTTGACCTTGCGCTCGACCGAGATCGCGTAAAACGACTCGGTCACCGCATCGGTCTGCCCGATCAACTCGACGCCGCATTGGCGTCTCACCTCGTCGGCAATCACGCTCGGGCCGATGAAAATCCCGCTGCCGGATTGGCCGAACGCCTGCATCAAGGCACTGTCATCAAACTCACCGACAATCCGTGGCTGAATCTGCTGTTCGGCGAACCAGCGCTGCAAGCGGCTGCGTACCACGGTTTCCTGCCCTGGAATCAACAGGGGCGCACCGTGCAGGCCGCGCGGGAAGTCTTTGCCATAGCGTTGTGCCAATTCGGTGGTGGCGAAAAAACTGATGCCGCATTCGCCGAGTTTCTGGCTGTAACCCTTGATGTCCAGGTGCGACGGCATCGGGCTGTCGGAGATCACCAGGTCCAGCCGCTGAATGGCCAGATCAGCCAGCAAGCGCTCCAGTTTGTCCTCGCGACAGGTGATGCGTAGCGGCTCAGTCAGCTCCATGGTCGGTGCAATCAGGCGATAGACGATGGATTTGGGCACCACGTCGGCGACGCCCACCCGGAACAGTATCTGCTGTTCATTGGGCTGCGCCCGAAGCATGGCCTCCAGCTCGCCACCCAGCTGAAACATCTGCTCGGCGTACGGCAGTGTCTGCCGTCCGGCCTCGGTCAGTTCAAGTTGCCGGCCAACCCGTTGAAACAGCTCTATCCCATAGGTTTGTTCGAGCAGACTGATCTGCCCGCTGATGGTCTGCGGAGTCAGGTTCAATTGCTCGCACGCACGCACGATGCTGCCGGTTTTGGCCACGACCCAGAAGTAATGCAATTGCCGATAATTGAGCATGTGCTTTGCCGATTCGGAAAAACCGAAGTATAGCTGCTAAAAATACGAATTTTCCTGAAGTGTTTGCCTCCTTAGAATGCCTCGCTATCGACGGGCCACTCCCTTGGTCAAGTTCGCTCTATCGAGGAAAGCATGATGAAACTCAACTCCCTGGCCGCCGCTTCGTTGCTGGCCCTTTCTGCACTGCTGCTGACAGGCTGTGACCAGGCCGAGAAAAGTGCCCAGCAATTGATGGGTAAAGCGGCCGAAACCGCCAAGCAGGCGATCGACGATACGCATAAGGCGGCGGAGCAAGCGCTGAGCGACGCCACTTCGAACATCGTCGGCAACAAGGAAAAACCCGCTGACGATAGCGAGAAAAAACCTGGCACATCGCAGGAAATCTAACCCGTTCAACACCGAGTCAGGACTGATCCATGGACTATCTTTTACAACTCGCAGCAAGCCCTACAGCCTGGGTCGCCCTGGCTACGTTGATCGTGATGGAAATCGTGCTCGGCATCGACAACCTGATCTTCATCTCGATCCTGACCAACAAGCTGCCCGTGCAGCACCGTGCGAAGGCTCGCCGCATCGGTATCAGCATGGCCTTGGTCCTGCGTCTGGGCTTGCTGAGCACCATTGCGTTCATCGTGCAGCTGACGGAGCCAGTGATTGAACTGTTCAACCACGCGTTCTCGTGGAAAGACATGATCCTGATCGCCGGTGGCCTGTTCCTGTTGTGGAAGGCGACCACTGAAATCCATCACAGCATGGATCCGCCAGCCGAGGATCCGACGTCGAAAACGTCCGGTGTGACACTGGGTTTTGCCGCGGCAATCGGTCAGATTCTGATGCTCGACCTGGTGTTCTCCATCGACAGCATCATTACCGCTGTCGGCATGACCGAGCATTTGCCGATCATGATCATTGCGGTGCTGGTGTCGGTGATGGTGATGTTGCTGGCGGCCGAGCCTCTGGCCAAATTCATCAATGACAATCCAACAGTGGTGATGCTGGCCCTGGGCTTCCTGATCATGATCGGCATGACCCTGATCGCCGAAGGTTTCGGCGCCCACGTACCGAAAGGCTACATCTATGCGGCCATGGCATTCTCGGCAACGATTGAAGGTCTGAACATGCTGTCGCGTCGGGCCCGGGAGAAGCGAGTCGCTGCTGAGGCGTAAGCGTTAAGGTAAATCACCAACGGTCATCTGCACTCGACAACGTGCAGGTGGCCGTTTTGATTTGTGGGGGATTTGAACCGAATCGATCAGTGTGCTGTGACGTGGTGCCGGGCAGGTTTCTCGACTTTGCCGGGTGCCGCAGGTGGAATATAGGCGTGCTGGTGTCTGCGGGTAATGCGCAATACGCCCCACAGCATCGCGGCGGCAACGGCCAGCCAGCCACCGATCAGCATCAGGATTATCATCGTCAGGCTCATTCAGTGCCTCCTCTTTGCCCTGCTTCGGGCACACACTCTGTACAAGCGTCAGTCTAGTCGCTGATGTGTTGCAGGCAATTGACCTAGTGTGATGAGTCTCCAACCCGTTCGCTCTATCAACTGCATGCGACTGCCGTTAAAGGCTATACCACTGCTATGATCATGAGCGAAGCCGGGAGACCGTTTGCCTGGCGCCTGAACAAGTGAGTGATGATGTTGCCGGTACTTTCCCGATTCCGCTGCGCCCTGCTGGCCGCGGCCTGCGTCTTGAGCCTGGCCGGTTGTGCCGGGAGTGTGCAACCTGAAATCCAGCGTCTGCCTGAGCGCGTCGAGCTCAGTGGCATGCCGTTTTACCGTGGCGAAGCCTATCAAAGCGGGCCGCAATCGCTGGCCAGCATGCTTTCCCAGCAAGGCATCGTGATTACCCCGGGGCTGCTCGACAAGCCGCTGCATTTGCCGGGCGCCGAGGCGCAGTTGCAGCAGAACATGCAGAACCTGGCGCGTGAATACGGGATGGTCGTGTATCCGCTGGACAGCAATCTGCCGGCGCTGTTGGCCCAGGTCGCGGCGGGTTACCCGGTGTTGCTGCGCTTCAGCGAAGGTTCGGCATTCTGGAAAGAGCCGAGGTACGCGATTCTCGCCGGCTACAACCGTCACAAGCAGACGGTGCTGCTGCGTTCAGGAATGGACCGCCGGTTGCTGATGAGCTTCACGTCGTTCGAGTCCGCGTTCGAAAATGCTGGCGGTTGGGCAGTGTTGATTCAGGGGCCGACCCAGATTCCGGCCAAGGTTGACTCGCAGCGCTGGCTCAAGGCCGCTGACGATCTGGCTCGGGCTGGACAGGAGCAGGCAGCAACCAAGGCGACCAAAGCACTGGCTGCCCATTAATCGAACCGAATAAAAACGGCGCCTTGAGGCGCCGTTATCGATAAAGGCCCCGACTCGCGTCGCGGGCCTTTTTTCGTGCGCTTATTTGCCGGTCTGCGCCATGCCGCTACCTTGACGATGTTGCAGATTTTTCTCGGCTTTGTATTGCAGGGCAACACTCGGCACAGAGGTGCTCCTGCCGGTTTCAACCCACTGACGAATCCGTCCGGCATCCGCAAAGTGGGTGTACTTGCCGAAGGCATCGAGAATCACCAGCGAAACAGGGCGATTACCCATGTTCGTCACCAACACCAGGCAGTGGCCGGCCTGATTGGTAAAGCCGGTCTTGGTCAGCTTGATGTCCCAGTCGGCCTTGTTGATCAGGTGGTCGGTGTTGTGAAAACCCAAGGAGTAGCTGGGTCTGCGGAACGTCACGGTTTTTTCCTTGGTCGTGCTCAGTTCACTCAGCATCGGGTATTTGCGTGCAGCCTGGAGCAGTTTGCTCAGGTCGCGGGCCGTGGAAACGTTGTGCTCTGACAGGCCGGTCGGTTCGACGTAATGGGTGCTGGTCATGCCCAGCGCCCTGGCTTTGGCGTTCATTGCGGCGATAAAAGCAGCGTAACCGCCAGGGTAGTGATGGGCCAGGCTCGCGGCAGCGCGATTTTCCGAGGACATGAGTGCAATCTGCAGCATTTCCCTGCGCGACAGCTCGCTATTGAGTTTGACCCTGGAGAACACACCTTTCATTTCCGGGGTTTCGCTGATCGTAACGGAAATGTATTCGTCCATGTTCTGCTTGGCGTCCAGCACGATCAGCCCGGTCATCAATTTGGTCACCGAGGCGATCGGCACGATCACGTCCGGGTTGCTGGCGTAGATGACTTTGTCGGTTTGCAGATCGATCACCATCGCACTGCCGGAGGCGATGCGCAGTTGTGAGGTGTCTCGAGGTGCCGCGGTGGTGTCACGTGCGTAGACGTTTGAGGTGACAAGAGGGCCTGTAAGTACAAAAAATAGGCTCAGGATGGATAGACGGATTTTCACGCGGGCGGACTCGGTAAGAAATGAATATGCCGTTCTGCAACGGGCTTTCTGGGAAAAACGTAACATTTTATGAGTATGTGCTAGGAAAGCGCTATACGCCTGCTGCAGAGGTGCTTCAGATGAAAAATATTTTAGGCTGTATCGGCTCTGTAACGGTCTGATTCACAGGCGTCGTCGATGCTCGGGAAGCACAGGATGTGATTGCTTTGGTGTAAGACAATAAAAGGCTTCGTGTGGTCAGGTAGGGTGGGACTGGTCATGCGGGCAGGTTATTTCGAACGGTTGTGGTTTCAGATCTGTTAATAGCGAATTTAACGTTAAAATTGATATAGAGAAACGCTCTATTAAACAGTGGTAACCCTTAAAGTGGTTGTGGGTGGGTTTAAGTTTAGGGGTTAACACTAATAGTCAGTGGTCACGGCGAGTGGTGAGTGGTGGGAGGCGGTTCAAAATTTTGTCACGTAATAGGGTGACTGTTGAGTCCTGAATGTAAGGTGTTTGTTGTTGTTAGGAAAAAACGCTCGCCAAAAATATGGCGGTTATGTGGTTTTTTTATTTGTAGGGATAGAAGCTTGCGCCTTTACTTTTAAATGAGTGGTGCTAATCTCACCTTCGCATTGAGCGACAAGTTATACAGCGTCATCAGGCCCGCTCACGGAAAGACGATATGCGGCTGATTGTCACTAATGCTGTCGACTCGGTGAAATGTTGCGAGTTGGTTTTTTGATCCAGTTGTATGGCTGGGACAGTTGTAATCGGGCATTGAATGCCTCGTGCCAAAGCCTATGGAAGGGCGTGAATGTACGCTGTCCGGACACCTCATGCTTCCCCCTAAGCGAGCACGCCCAGGTGCTGATGGTTCAAGTGACTTGACAACGCTAAAGACAACTTACACAAAAGGAATAGTGTGATGAAATCAGTAAATGTTTTGATTGTTGTCGATGTTGAGAACGCGCTGGCATCAGATGATCTCCAGGGTAATGTGTACCTGATAGACAGTAACAAACACTGCGGTTCAAGTAGTGAGGGTCAGGCAGAGCTCTATACGGCATGTGTTGAAGGGCAATACATTAATTGGGCTGTAGCGCCTCTCTCTCCTTCCAATGATGTGCAGATAGTTGGTTTTACTGGTCAGATGGTTAATGATAGGATTTGCCTTCCTAAGTCAGTGCCCGATCCATCAGGTAATTACTGGAAGGGGCAGGTCGAGGCGCAGGGTTATAAAGGGAACGTGCAGTATTCGGTAGTGCTTTCAATGGATGGGAAGCAGATGACCTTTGATCCGTTCCTGAAAATTCAGTAGTGTGTGAAGAGGTGCTTTGATCTAGATGAAGTTGTTAGTGTCAACTTCTTTATTTCAAGGTGATATAAAACAAGGAACCCCGCCAATTGGCGGGGTTCCTTGTTTGTGCGTCAGGGCGAGCCTTGAATCAGCCGTGCAGGGTTTCCGCTGCGTACAGCGTGTTTTCCAGCAGGCAGGCGCGAGTCATCGGTCCGACCCCGCCGGGTACTGGTGTGATCCAGCCAGCGCGGGGCAGGGCGGTTTCATAAACCACATCGCCTACCAGCTTGCCGTCTTCCTGGCGGTTGATGCCAACGTCGATGACGATGGCGCCTTCCTTGATCCACTCACCTTTGACGAGGCCAGGTTTGCCGGCGGCGACTACAACCAGGTCGGCGCGACCGACGTGGCCGGCCAGATCCTTGGTGAAACGGTGGGTCACGGTTACGGTGCAACCGGCCAGCAGCAATTCCATCGCCATTGGGCGACCGACGATATTGGAGGCGCCAACGACCACTGCATCCATCCCGTAAAGATCGGCGCCTGTGCTTTCCAGCAAGGTCATGATGCCTTTAGGGGTGCACGGGCGCAGCAGAGGGATGCGTTGTGCCAGTCGGCCAACGTTATAAGGATGGAAACCATCCACGTCTTTGTCCGGACGAATGCGTTCCAGCAGTTTGGAGGCGTCCAGGTGTTCTGGCAGAGGCAGTTGCAGCAGCACGCCGTCAATGTTCGGGTCGTCATTAAGACGGTCGATCAGTTCGGTCAGGGCCTGCTGGGTGGTGTCGGAGGGCAGGTCATAGGCTTGGGAGAGGAAGCCGACCTCTTCACAGTCTTTACGCTTGTGCGAGACATAAACCTGAGAGGCGGGATCGCTGCCGACCAGGATCACCGCGAGGCCGGGCGTGCGCAGACCTTGCTGGCGACGCTCGGCAACACGTTTGGCGATCTGCTGGCGCAGGCTGGCGGCGATCGATTTGCCGTCGATTAGTTGTGCAGTCATTGCGCGTGATTAACCATCGAGAGGGGGAAGAAAAGAGAACGCATTCTCGCATGTCAGAACGTGAGGGCAAAGGCGCTTGGTCTGCAAATTCCCCTAAGCCCTTTAATTAAATGAATTTTTTTCAAAAAGGATTTGACGGTCTCCAGGGGTGCCTATACTATTCGTCGCACTTGTCGGGCACAGCCTAGCACTGGTTAAGAAGGTCAGGCGGAATTACGGTTCTGCAAGGCTGAAAAGCACTTAGTTTGTAGTCCTTCAAGGGTACAGCTAATAAGGCGCCCGTAGCTCAGCTGGATAGAGCATCCGCCTTCTAAGCGGATGGTCGCAGGTTCGAGTCCTGCCGGGTGCGCCATTAGGCAGCTTTGGCACAAGTAGCGCGATATGGTGGGCGTAGCTCAGTTGGTAGAGCACGGGATTGTGACTCCCGTTGTCGTGGGTTCGATCCCCATCGTCCACCCCATATTTCGAAAGGCGCCAGATTTAACCGTCTGGCGCCTTTGCTTTAACAGTTGTGAACCGCGGATGTGGTGGAATTGGTAGACACACTGGATTTAGGTTCCAGCGCCGCGAGGCGTAAGAGTTCGAGTCTCTTCATCCGCACCAATTAAAGCTTCAGTCAGGCCGTTGGCCGGGTTGGAGCTCAGCGAAGAAGTTTTTTGGCTTCTTTGTTACGCAATATGGTGGGCGTAGCTCAGTTGGTAGAGCACGGGATTGTGACTCCCGTTGTCGTGGGTTCGATCCCCATCGTCCACACCCCATATTTTGAAAGGCGCCAGATTTAACAGTCTGGCGCCTTTTTTGTTTCAGTATTTGTATGTTCAGCGACTGCAGGTTCCGGGTCGCAAGGGCAGGGCGTTTCGTCGTATTCATGTTGCTCGATGATGCCGCATTGCCCGCCGGGCTTGCTCGCAAGGTCGGCTGCCAGGGAGCTGATTGGCTCTCCTTCTATATATAGGAGGGTTGGCGCAGAGACCTGGCGTGATTGACTGTATTTGCCTCCGGGGTGAGGTGTATTCGTGCATCCACACCGATAAATTGCCTGCTGCGTTTTTACCCGTTTTCAGTAGGGTGACTTCTTGAGTTTGACCCACTAGAATGCATGCCCTTGATTCTGTGGTCGGAAACGGCCGGCTAACGTCTGTGCAACGAGGAATATCCATGCAAGTTTCTGTTGAAAATACTTCTGCTCTAGAGCGCCGCATGAGCATCACCGTGCCAGCTGAGCGCATTGAGACTCAAGTCAACAAGCGTCTGCAACAGACTGCCCAAAAGGCCAAGATTGCAGGCTTCCGTCCTGGCAAAGTGCCAATGAGCGTGATTCGTCAGCGTTATGAAGCTGATGCGCGTCAGGAAGCTGTAGGCGACGTGATCCAGGCTTCTTTCTACGAAGCGATTGTCGAGCAAAAGCTGAACCCGGCCGGCGCTCCTTCGGTAGAGCCTAAAGTCCTGGAGAAGGGCAAGGATCTGGAATTCGTTGCAACGTTCGAAGTGTTCCCCGAGTTCACCGTTGCCGGTTTCGAATCCATCGCTGTCGAGCGCCTGAGCGCTGACGTGGCGGACGCCGATCTGGACAAAATGCTGGAAATCCTGCGCAAGCAGAACGTTCGTTTTGAAATTGCCGATCGTGCAGCTCAGAACGAAGACCAACTGAACATCGATTTCGTTGGCAAGGTTGACGGTGAAGTGTTCGCCGGTGGTTCCGCCAAGGGTACTCAGCTGGTTCTGGGTTCCGGCCGCATGATCCCTGGCTTCGAAGAAGGCCTGGTTGGCGCTAAAGCGGGCGAAGAGCGCCTTCTGAACCTGACCTTCCCTGAGAACTATCAGAACCTCGACCTGGCTAACAAGGCAGCCGAGTTCACCGTCACCGTGAACACTGTTTCCGAGCCGAAACTGCCTGAATTGACCGAAGAATTCTTCGCTCAGTTCGGTATCAAAGAGTCTGGTATCGACGGTTTCCGCACTGAAGTTCGTAAGAACATGGAGCGCGAGCTGCGTCAGGCGATCAAATCCAAGGTCAAGAATCAGGTAATGGACGGTCTGCTGGCCGCCAACCCGATCGAGGTGCCAAAGGCCCTGCTGTCCAACGAAGTTGATCGTCTGCGCGTTCAGGCGGTTCAGCAGTTCGGTGGCAACATCAAGCCTGACCAACTGCCAGCCGAGCTGTTCGAAGAGCAAGCCAAGCGTCGCGTTGTGCTGGGTCTGGTGGTGGCTGAAGTGGTCAAGCAATACGACCTCAAGCCTGACGAAACCCGCGTTCGCGAGCTGATTCAGGAAATGGCTTCGGCTTATCAGGAGCCTGAGCAAGTCGTGTCCTGGTACTACAAGAACGACCAGCAACTGAACGAAGTCCGTTCGGTTGTGCTGGAAGAGCAAGTTGTGGATACTGTTCTTCAGAAAGCTAGCGTGACCGACAAATCGGTCTCTTACGAAGAAGCGGTCAAGCCGGTAGAAGCTCCACAAGCCGACTGATTGTTTTTGCGTTAGAAGCACACACCATAAGCCAGCTTTCGAGCTGGCTTATGCGTATTCAAGACATAACTATTTGGGAGTGACTGCGAGACATGTCCCGCAATTCTTATTATCAGCAGAGCTCTGACATCCAGGCCGCAGGTGGTCTGGTCCCGATGGTTATCGAGCAGTCCGCCCGTGGCGAACGTGCCTATGACATCTACTCGCGCCTCCTCAAGGAACGAGTGATCTTCCTTGTCGGCCCGGTAGAAGACTACATGGCCAACCTGGTCGCCGCGCAACTGCTGTTCCTTGAAGCGGAAAACCCGGACAAGGACATCCATCTTTACATCAACTCACCAGGCGGTTCGGTGACTGCGGGCATGTCAATCTACGACACCATGCAGTTCATCAAGCCTGACGTTTCCACTACCTGTATCGGTCAGGCCTGCAGCATGGGTGCTTTCCTGCTTGCCGGTGGTGCTGCGGGCAAGCGTTACTGCCTGCCGAACTCGCGCATGATGATTCACCAGCCATTGGGCGGTTTCCAGGGTCAGGCGTCGGACATCGACATCCATGCCAAGGAAATCCTCCATATCCGTTCGCGTCTGAACTCGTTGTTGGCTTATCACACCGGTCAAAGCCTCGAAACCATTGAGCGCGACACCGAGCGTGACAATTTCATGAGCGCAGAGCGTGCGGCTGAATACGGCCTGATCGACTCGGTGATCGACAAGCGTAAAATGCCCGCCTAAGCAGCTCAAATGCAGGTGGTTGGTTTAACTGGCCACCAGCGGGCTTGAAAAAGCCCGCAATTGCCTTCATCTTGTGTTGCAAGCCTATCGGATTTGGATCGATCGAATGACTGACACCCGCAACGGCGAGGACAACGGCAAGCTGCTCTATTGCTCCTTCTGTGGCAAAAGCCAGCATGAAGTGCGCAAATTGATTGCCGGCCCCTCGGTCTTTATCTGCGACGAGTGCGTCGACCTGTGCAACGACATCATCCGCGAGGAGGTGCAGGAAGCACAGGCCGAAAGCAGCGCGCATAAATTGCCTTCGCCTAAAGAAATCAGCGGCATCCTTGATCAGTACGTGATTGGTCAGGAACGTGCGAAAAAGGTTTTGGCTGTAGCGGTGTACAACCACTACAAACGCCTCAACCAGCGTGACAAAAAGAATGACGATGTCGAACTCGGCAAAAGCAACATCTTGCTGATCGGCCCTACAGGCTCGGGTAAAACCCTGCTTGCTGAAACACTGGCCCGTTTGCTGAATGTGCCTTTCACTATCGCTGACGCAACCACCCTCACCGAGGCGGGTTACGTGGGTGAAGACGTTGAAAACATCATTCAGAAACTGTTGCAGAAGTGCGATTACGACGTAGAAAAAGCTCAAATGGGCATTGTCTACATCGATGAAATCGACAAGATTTCGCGCAAGTCCGACAACCCGTCCATCACCCGGGACGTTTCCGGTGAAGGCGTGCAGCAGGCCCTGCTCAAGCTGATCGAAGGTACGGTCGCTTCCGTTCCGCCTCAAGGTGGTCGCAAGCACCCGCAGCAGGAATTCCTTCAGGTCGACACCCGTAACATCCTGTTCATCTGCGGCGGTGCGTTCTCCGGTCTGGAAAAGGTTATTCAAAACCGTTCCACCCGTGGCGGCATTGGTTTCAATGCAGAAGTTCGCAGCAAGGAAGAAGGCAAGAAGGTGGGTGAGTCCCTGCGTGAAGTCGAACCTGACGATCTGGTCAAGTTCGGTCTGATCCCGGAATTCGTCGGTCGTCTGCCGGTTCTTGCAACTCTGGACGAGCTCGACGAGGCTGCGCTGATGCAGATCCTCACCGAGCCGAAAAATGCTCTGACCAAACAGTATGCCAAGCTGTTCGAGATGGAAGGCGTAGACCTGGAATTCCGGGCCGATGCACTGAAATCGGTCGCCAAGCGCGCACTGGAACGCAAAACCGGTGCTCGTGGATTGCGTTCGATTCTCGAAGGTGTGCTGCTCGACACTATGTATGAAATCCCCTCGCAATCCGAGGTGAGTAAAGTAGTGATCGATGAAAGCGTTATAGAAGGCAAGTCCAAGCCACTGTATATCTACGAAAACAGTGAGCCGGCTGCCAAGGCAGCGCCAGACGCGTAAGCGTCGCACTGCCGGATTAAAAGAAGGGGCCTTCGGGCCCCTTTGCTTTTGCAGGAGCTGCCGAAGGTTTGGGCCGCGTTTGGACGATCTTTACCGCGGTCTTTTAATCAGCTTGTTTTTTTCGAAAGCAGCCCCCATCTTGGTTTCAAGCTTACTTCCATCTGTTTCCGGCCTTATGGCCGCCGTAGAGGCGAAATCATGAAGACAACCATCGAATTGCCTCTCCTGCCATTGCGTGATGTTGTGGTTTATCCGCACATGGTTATCCCGCTGTTTGTGGGGCGCGAGAAATCTATCGAAGCCCTCGAGGCGGCGATGACGGGCGACAAGCAGATCCTTCTGCTGGCCCAGAGAAACCCTGCCGACGACGATCCCGGTGAAGACGCACTTTATCGTGTCGGTACGATCGCAACGGTTCTGCAGCTGCTCAAGCTGCCTGACGGCACGGTCAAAGTGCTGGTTGAGGGCGAGCAGCGTGGCGCGGTCGAGCGTTTCAGCGAAGTCGACGGCCATTGCCGTGCCGAGGTTTCGCTGATTGACGAAGTCGACGCTCCCGAGCGCGAATCGGAAGTGTTTGTTCGCAGCTTGCTGTCTCAATTTGAACAGTACGTTCAACTGGGCAAGAAGGTTCCGGCTGAAGTCCTGTCATCGCTCAATAGCATCGATGAGCCAAGCCGCCTGGTCGATACCATGGCCGCGCACATGGCGCTGAAGATCGAGCAGAAGCAGGAAATCCTCGAAATCATCGATTTGTCGGCCCGGGTCGAGCACGTTCTGGCATTGCTGGACGCCGAGATCGATTTGCTGCAAGTCGAAAAACGCATTCGTGGCCGCGTCAAAAAGCAAATGGAGCGCAGCCAGCGCGAGTACTACCTGAATGAGCAGATGAAGGCCATTCAGAAAGAACTCGGCGATAGCGAAGAAGGCCATAACGAAGTCGAAGAGCTGAAAAAGCGCATCGATGCCGCAGGCTTGCCAAAAGACGCGCTGATCAAGGCCCAGGCTGAGCTGAACAAGCTCAAGCAAATGTCACCGATGTCTGCTGAAGCGACCGTGGTGCGTTCCTACCTTGACTGGCTGGTTCAGGTGCCGTGGAAGGCACAAAGCAAGGTT
Organism: Pseudomonas sp. GW822-FHT04C11; assembly: GCF_058800905.1. Lineage (NCBI taxonomy): Bacteria > Pseudomonadati > Pseudomonadota > Gammaproteobacteria > Pseudomonadales > Pseudomonadaceae > Pseudomonas > Pseudomonas sp. GW822-FHT04C11. Next base: position 122,021 of record NZ_JBXAMS010000013.1, read on the forward strand.
CGTCTGGATCTTGCGCGCGCAGAAGACATTCTTGATGCTGACCATTATGGTCTGGAAGAAGTCAAAGAGCGGATTCTCGAATACCTCGCCGTACAAAAACGCGTGAAGAAAATCCGCGGTCCGGTGTTGTGCCTGGTCGGTCCTCCTGGGGTGGGTAAAACCTCTCTTGCGGAGTCGATTGCTCACGCGACAAACCGCAAATTTGTACGCATGGCCCTCGGCGGCGTGCGCGATGAGGCGGAAATTCGTGGTCATCGCCGGACTTATATCGGTTCGATGCCAGGAAGATTGATACAAAAGATGACAAAGGTGGGCGTGCGCAACCCGTTATTCCTGCTCGATGAAATCGACAAGATGGGCAGCGACATGCGTGGCGATCCGGCATCGGCTTTGCTGGAAGTGCTCGATCCCGAGCAAAACCACAATTTCAACGATCACTATCTGGAAGTCGACTACGACCTGTCCGATGTGATGTTCCTTTGCACCTCGAACTCGATGAACATTCCGCCGGCGCTGCTCGACCGGATGGAAGTGATTCGTCTGCCGGGCTACACCGAAGACGAGAAGATCAACATCGCTGTCAAATACCTTTCGCCCAAGCAAATTCAGGCCAATGGCCTGAAAAAAGGCGAGCTGGAATTCGACACCGAGGCGATCCGCGACATCATTCGTTACTACACCCGTGAAGCCGGTGTGCGTGGGCTCGAGCGCCAGATTGCCAAGGTTTGCCGCAAGACGGTCAAAGAGCATGCAATGGAAAAACGCTTCTCGGTGAAAGTCACGGCCGAGATGCTGGAGCACTTCCTTGGCGTGCGCAAATTCCGCTACGGCCTGGCCGAGCAGCAGGATCAGGTGGGGCAGGTGACTGGCCTGGCCTGGACTCAGGTGGGCGGCGAGTTGCTGACCATCGAAGCTGCAGTGGTGCCGGGTAAAGGGCAACTGATCAAGACCGGTTCGCTGGGCGATGTGATGGTCGAATCGATCACTGCTGCGTTGACGGTCGTTCGCAGCCGCGCGAAAAGCCTGGGGATCCCGCTGGACTTCCATGAGAAGCGCGACACCCATATCCACATGCCGGAAGGGGCGACGCCCAAAGACGGTCCTAGTGCGGGTGTAGGCATGTGTACGGCACTGGTGTCGGCATTGACCGGGATTCCTGTACGCGCTGATGTTGCCATGACCGGCGAAATTACCTTGCGCGGCCAGGTTCTGGCGATCGGTGGACTTAAGGAAAAACTGCTGGCGGCACACCGTGGCGGGATCAAGACAGTGATCATTCCTGAAGAGAATGTTCGCGATTTGAAGGAAATTCCTGACAATATCAAGCAAGATCTTCAGATCAAACCGGTTAAATGGATTGACGAGGTCCTGCAAATTGCGCTGCAATACGCGCCGGAGCCCTTGCCGGATGTGGCTCCCGAGATAGTTGCAAAGGATGAGAAACGCGAGTCTGACTCTAAGGAAAGAATTAGCACGCACTAGTACGTATTAGCCTGGGGGGCTTTCTTGACAGCTTTTTAGAGCCCTTGTTATAAAGCGGCTCTTAAGTGTCTGTAGGCCATTCAGCACTCGTTTTTGCTTTCACCAAAAAACTTAGAATCATCTCAAATAGATATAAGGGGACTTAGAGTGAACAAGTCGGAACTGATTGATGCTATCGCTGCATCCGCTGATATCCCGAAAGCTGCTGCTGGCCGCGCGCTGGACGCTGTAATCGAATCCGTCACTGGCGCTCTCAAGGCTGGCGACTCTGTTGTTCTGGTTGGTTTCGGTACTTTCTCCGTGACTGATCGTCCAGCTCGCATTGGTCGTAACCCACAGACCGGTAAGACGCTGGAAATCGCAGCAGCCAAAAAACCAGGTTTCAAAGCCGGTAAAGCACTGAAAGAAGCTGTTAACTAAGCCTCACTCGGTTTTTTGCCTATCCGGGTCGGGGTCATCCCTGACTTGGCAGCGGAGCGGTAGTTCAGTCGGTTAGAATACCGGCCTGTCACGCCGGGGGTCGCGGGTTCGAGTCCCGTCCGCTCCGCCAGTTACGAGAAGGCGCATCCTCGGATGCGCCTTTCTTCTATCCGGATTCTACCCACGCTCCACGGTTGCCTAATTTGAAGTTCAACCGTTTCTGGGGGACGCATGCTGCAGAATATCAGGGACAATTCACAAGGCTGGATTGCCAAGACCATTATCGGGGTCATCGTTGCACTGATGGCTTTGACCGGTTTCGACGCCATCTTCAAGGCCACTACCCACCGTAATGATGCGGCCAAGGTGAATGGTGAAGAAATCAGCCAGAACGAGCTGAGTCAGGCGGTTGATATGCAACGCCGTCAACTCATGCAACAGCTGGGCAAGGATTTCGATGCATCCTTGCTTGATGAAAAAATGCTGCGCGATGCTGCTTTGAAAGGGCTGATCGACCGCAAACTGTTGCTGCAAGGCGCAGAAAAATCGAAATTCGCTTTCTCTGAGGCTGCACTGGACCAAGTGATCCTGCAAACGCCTGAATTCCAGGTCGACGGCAAGTTCAGTCCTGAGCGTTTCGACCAGGTGATCCGTCAGCTGGGCTACAGCCGTATGCAGTTCCGCCAGATGCTGGCTCAGGAAATGCTGATCGGCCAGTTGCGCGCCGGTCTGGCAGGTAGCGGTTTCGTCACCGATGCACAGGTGCAGGCTTTCGCTCGTCTGGAAAAACAGACCCGCGATTTCGCGACCCTGAACGTCAAGGCAGATCCAGCCGCGGTGAAGCTGACTGATGAAGAGGTCAAGGCTTACTACGACGAACACGCCAAAGAGTTCATGACACCTGATCAGGTGGTCATCGATTACCTCGAGTTGAAGAAGGCTTCCTTCTTTGATCAGGTCGCCGTCAAGGACGAAGACCTGCAAGCGCTGTATCAGAAAGAAACCGCGAACCTGGCCGAACAACGCCGGGCTGCGCACATTCTGATCGAAGTGAATGACAAGGTGAACGAGGCGCAAGCCAAGGCGAAGATCGAAGAGATTCAGGCGCGTCTGGCCAAAGGCGAAAGCTTCGAGGCCCTGGCCAAGGAGTTCTCGCAGGATCCAGGTTCGGCTGCCAACGGCGGTGACCTCGGTTACGCTGGCCCGGGCGTTTACGACCCGACCTTTGAGAAAGCGCTGTATGCGCTGGGCAAAGACCAGGTGTCGGCGCCGGTGCGCACTGAATTCGGTTTCCACTTGATCAAGCTGTTGGGCGTTGAAGCACCGCAAGTGCCAAGCTTCGCCAGCCTGAAAGACAAGCTGACCAAGGAACTGAAAACCCAACAGGTCGAGCAGCGTTTTGTGGATGCGACCAAACAGTTGGAAGATGCCGCGTTCGAAGCTTCCGACCTGGCTCAACCAGCTGCGGACCTGAAACTGACCGTCCACACGTCCGCACCGTTTGGCCGTGAAGGTGGCGAAGGTATCGCGGCCAACCGTGCCGTGGTCACTGCTGCGTTCAGCCCGGAAGTACTGGATGAAGGTGCCAACAGCACCGGCATCGAGCTGGATCCGGAAACGGTTGTGGTGCTACGTGCCAAAGAGCATCGCAAGCCTGAACAGCTGCCACTGGAAAGCGTCGCTGCGAGCATCCGCGTGCAATTGACCAAGGAGCACGCCAGTGCTGCTGCCAAGACCAAGGCTGATGAGCTGATCGCCAGTCTGCGTGATGGCAAGACGCCGCTCGCCAGCCAGGGCTGGAAAGTCACCAATGCGGCAACTCGTGCTCAGGAAGGTGTTGATCCAACCGTGCTGCAAGCGTTGTTCCGCATGCCGAAGCCTGCAGCCAAGGACAAGCCGACTTTCAGCAGCGTGACCCTGACTGACGGTAGTCTGGTGATCGTGCGTCTGAACGGTGTGAGCGAAGCCGCAGCGCCTTCTGAAGAAGAGAAGGCTCAGTATCGTCGCTTCCTCGCGTCGCGCGTTGGCCAGCAAGACTTCGCGGCCTACCGCAAGCAACTGGAGAGCCAGGCGGACATCAAGCGTTACTGATGCCTGACTGACCCGTTAGAGGTAAACAAAGACCCTGGCCGAAAGGCCGGGGTCTTTTGTTTTGTGCGGTTCGACGGTCGACTGAATTCTTTGGCCACCCGGTCAGCGCGCAGCGGCCAAATTACGGGTGTTCATCGATCATTTGTGCCAGCGACTTTTTCCGGTAAACGAAGGTCAGTAAACTTGTATCGTTTACAAGACACTAATCCATGCGCCGTTACGGGGTGATCTGTTGCACAATAGGCCCCGGATCGTTTTCTTCAGGATGTTCAATGTTCAAATCATTCCATGTGCGTGCCGCCGGGCTGGCGTTGGTACTGGCTGCAGCAGCCGGTTGTGCCAAGGACCAGGCCATCTATGAGCATGAAAATTTCGATGATTCCGGGACGTTTTCGCGCAAATACCCGGTTACCGATGTTGCTTCCTGCGAGGCCGCTCGTCGGGCGTTGTTGAGCCAGGGCTACATCATCACCAGCACTGATCCGAAACTGGTCAGCGGTCACAAGAGCTTTCAGCAGACCGGCGACACGCATATGGAGATCAGCTTTAACGTGGTCTGCGCCGAAGACAGCAAGCATCACGCGACGATGTTCGCCAATGCCTTGCAGGACCGTTACGCGCTGAAGAAAACCAACAACTCCGCCAGCCTCGGCGTCGGTGTGTTGGGCTCGGTGTCGATGCCGATTGGTTCTTCCGATGATTCGATGGTCAAGGTCGCCAGTGAAACCGTGTCCTCCGGGAAGTTCTACGAGCGGTTTTTCACCCTGGTCGAGCTGTTCCTGCCGCCTGAGGTGAAGAAAGAGGCACATATCGTCGAGAAGCCAAAGGCCGATCTGGGTGTGCCTGAACCCACGGCAGCCCCTGCAGCGCCAACATCCACGCCCGCAGTGACGCCAGCGCCAACTCCAGCGCCTGCTGAGCCGGCGACGACTGCGCCAGCGCCAGCGGTGAGTGCGCCGATAGAGCCTATATCCGCCGTATCGGCACCTGCAGCGGCGTCGGTTGCACCTGCGAGCAATACCGAGCCGACACCGGTGTCTGAAGTCATCACGCCACCGGCGAATCCGAGTTCGTTGCCGGCACCGACCGAGCCAATTCCGGCACTGCCATCGTCCGGCAAGTAATCTGAAGGCGAGCGCTGCGGGGGCAACCCCCGTAGCGTTTGTTCAGAGTCATCTGCACCACCAGAGGCTGATTTTCTTCAGCTTTTATTCAAAGTCCACCGTGATAAATTCTTGAGTGCCTGCTACGTTTTACTAGCAGGAACGTACCGCTGTGCCCGCGTCATTTTTCTTTCATACGGGCACTTTATGCTGAGGGCGAAGGTCATTGGTATAACGGTTTAACTCGACTCAAAAGGACATCCCTATGGACGATTATCAAGAAGAGCTGCTTGAATACCAGGCGTTTGAACTGGACCCTCTGGAGCCCGCCGAAGACGCTACCGAGTTGTAAAAAAGCAGCTGCAGGCTAGCCGTCAGGCTGATTGCCTGTGACTGCGACGGAACTCGCCAGGTGTCTGGTTGTTCCAGCGTTTGAAGGCGCGCTGAAAGGCTTCGGCCGAGGCAAACCCCAGCAGGTAGGCGATTTCGCCAAAGGCCAGTTCCGTGTCGCGGATGTAGGTCATGGCCAGATCGCGGCGAGTGTCGTTGAGAATCGCGCGAAACTGCGTACCCTCTTCGGCGAGCTTGCGACGCAAGGTCCAGGTCGGCAGCTTCAGGCGTGCCGCCACTTCTTCCAGGTCGGGTTCGCGACCTCCATTGAGCAACGGCCCCAGCAACTGAGTGATGCGTTCACGCAGGCTGCGGGTGCGGGTCAATTGCTCCAGTTCCCGTTCACACAGCTTGAGCAGTAGACGCCAGGTACTCGGGCAGTGCTCGGGGTTGCGCAGTGCCAGGCTGGCCTGACTCAGCCTTAGTTGGTTGTGCTCGGCACCAAACTGGATCGGACAATCACCCAGCAGTGCGTAGCGCTCGCGGTAATCCGGCTCGGCGAACTCGATGTCGATGCGTTCGGCGTGCAGCGGCTGGCGGCTCACGCTGGATAACTGCTGCAACCAGCTGGCGATGATCGAATCCACCACAAAGCGGTTATAGGCGTTGTACGGGCTGATGGAATAGAACCGTAGCCATGCGCCCTGGGCATCTTCATGAAAACTCGACTGGCCGCGGTAATTGGAGCCGTACAAGGCCTCGAAGCGAATCAGGCAACGCGCCGCTTCGCGCACGGTTGGCGCCTGAGCGGCAGTGACGCCGGCCAGCCCGACCTGGCTGAGGCGGCTCAGTTGGCCCATACGCAGACCCAGCGCCGGGTCGCCGGTCAGTTGAATGGCCGCGTGGCCCAGGCGCATGTAGCGCGGGATCGACAGCCGTGCGCCGGCTTCGGCTAACCGCGCCGAGTCGAGTCCGTATTGTTCCAGCAGCGGCTGAGGGTCCAGACCGTGGCTGGACACTGCGTCAGCCAGGCTATGGACGAAGCCGACCGACAGATCCCCGAGGCGCATCGGCTGTGGTTTCATCACTTACAACCAGATATTGAGCAAACGTGCGCCGCGGGCCTCGCGGTCGGCGAAGTGTTGGCCGTTGCTGCTGAGAAAGCTCTGGCCGGCGCTGCCCTGATCCCAGAATTGTCCGCGCAGGAACACGCTGACACCAGCACTGGCCTGACTGACCGGGCGCTGACTGGTCAACGTCAGGCGATGCCAGGCCTCGCCCTCGCTGAGCGCGCCGGGTTCGAGGCCGATTTTGCTCGGGGTCGATGGCCCTTTGTCACCGCGCCAGGGTTTGTCCCAGGCATTTCGGCCGATGACAAAGGCCGGCACGGCGATCAATTGAGCGCCCTGATCGTTGAGTTTGCGATAGTTGTCCGGGTACCAGCTGTCGTTGCCGATCAATACGCCCAGACGTCCGGCCGGAGTATCGATGACATTGATCACTTGATCGGTGCTCGGCTGGATATGGCCCCGTTGATCGAAGGCCGGGCTCAGCTGGCGCTGCGGTTGGCCGATCGGCAAGCCATCGCGACCGAACACCAGGCTGCTGTTGTACAGCGCACCACGACCGATTTTCAGTGTGCCGTCGCTGACACTGGGCTCGGGCAACACGATGCTGCCGGCCACCAGGGTGATGCCGAACTCGTTGGCCAGCCCACCGAACAGCGCCTGGTACTGCCTGGCCATGCTTTTGGCTTTCATGCGCAGGTGCGCGTCATCCAGGCGGTTGTCGCCCTTGGCGCTGATCAACGCGCGCAAAAAGCTCAGGGGATTGCTCACCGCCAGCCAATTCATGGCTTCGTCCAGCGTGCTGGCTTGATACAGCTCGTCTTTCTCGCCGCTAACCATCAGCCAGGTACCGATGTGTTCCGGCAGCACAACGATGGTCTTTTCGTTCAGCAGGCCTTGTTCGCGAGCCCGCTGCAGATAGGCCGCGAGCTTGCGGTGCAGGTGTTCGGGGCTTTGATAATCGGTGGGGAACAATTCGGGCTGGATGCCCAGCAAGTTGCCGCGATCGGCAGGAACGCCCTGGTTAACGGCGAGGTTGATGCGCAGGTCCGAGAGGTAATGGCCAACCGGGCGATCGGCGGTCCACATTGCGTAAGCGGCGATGAGGGCGACAAATGCCATGGTGACGGTCAGATAAAGAAGTTTGCGCATGGGGAAACAGTCAGCGGCCTTGTGCAGGATTCGCCGACTAGGGTAGGCCCCATGCCGAGGAATGCCAAGAGGTGCTGCGCGTTTGGATCAATAAGTTGTCAGTTACGGTCATTGAGCGATGACAGGCCTGCTCTTAGTCTGTGGCACATAACCGATGGGTGCCAAAGAGCACCCGCACTATTTTCGTGATTGTTCGTTGTGGAGCTACCGATGACCGCCGCTCATTACCCGCACCTGCTGGCCCCGTTGGACCTGGGTTTTACCACGCTGCGCAACCGCACCCTGATGGGCTCGATGCACACCGGCCTTGAGGAGAAGCCTGGCGGGTTCGAGCGCATGGCGGCGTACTTCGCCGAACGTGCTCGCGGTGGTGTTGGCCTGATGGTCACCGGCGGTATTGGTCCGAACGATGAGGGCGGGGTGTACTCCGGCGCTGCCAAGCTGACCACGCTCGATGAGGCGCTCAAGCACCAGGTCGTCACCCGTGCCGTGCACGAGGCGGGTGGCAAGATTTGCATGCAGATTCTGCACGCCGGGCGTTATGCCTATAGCCCGAAACAGGTCGCGCCGAGTGCGATCCAGGCACCGATCAACCCGTTCAAGCCCAAAGAGCTGGACGAGGAAGGCATCGAGAAGCAGATCAGCGACTTCGTCACCTGTTCGACCCTGGCGCAAAAAGCCGAGTACGACGGTGTCGAGATCATGGGCTCGGAAGGTTATTTCATTAACCAGTTCCTCGCAGCCCACACCAACCACCGCACCGATCGCTGGGGCGGCAGCTACGAAAACCGTATGCGCCTGCCGGTGGAAATCGTTCGTCGCGTTCGCGAGGCGGTAGGCCCGAATTTCATCATCATCTTCCGACTATCGATGCTCGACCTGGTGGAAGGTGGCAGCACCTGGGAAGAAATCGTTCAGTTGGCCAAGGCCATCGAGCAAGCAGGTGCGACCATTATCAACACCGGGATCGGCTGGCACGAAGCGCGGATTCCGACCATCGCCACCAAGGTTCCACGTGCAGCCTTCAGCAAAGTCACGGCCAAGTTGCGTGGGGAGGTGAGTATTCCGCTGATTACCACCAACCGCATCAACACCCCGGAAATCGCCGAGCAGATCCTCGCCGAAGGCGATGCCGACATGGTGTCGATGGCGCGGCCGTTCCTCGCCGATCCGGAGTTCGTCAACAAGGCCGCCGCCGGTCGCAGTGATGAAATCAATACCTGCATCGGTTGCAACCAGGCCTGCCTGGACCACACCTTCGGCGGCAAATTGACCTCGTGCCTGGTCAACCCGCGGGCGTGCCATGAAACCGAGCTCAATTACTTGCCGGTGCAGCAGATCAAGAAAATTGCCGTGGTCGGTGCTGGCCCTGCGGGATTGTCCGCGGCCACCGTGGCCGCCGAGCGTGGTCATCAAGTGACGCTGTTCGATTCCGCCAGCGAAATCGGCGGCCAGTTCAACGTCGCCAAGCGTGTGCCGGGCAAGGAAGAGTTCTTTGAAACCCTGCGCTACTTCAAGCGCAAGTTGCAGACCACGAATGTCGAGGTGTGCCTGAATACGCGGGTCGATGTCGCGCAGTTGGTGGACGGGGGTTATGACGAGGTGATTCTGGCCACCGGCATTGCGCCGCGTGTACCGGCGATTCCGGGTGTCGAGAATGCCAAGGTGTTGAGCTACCTGGACGTGATCCTCGAACGCAAGCCGGTCGGCAAGAGCGTTGCGGTGATTGGCGCCGGCGGTATCGGTTTTGACGTCTCGGAATTCCTCGTACATCAAGGCGTCGCCACCAGCCAGGACCGTGAAGCGTTCTGGAAAGAGTGGGGCATCGATACTCACCTTGAGGCCCGTGGCGGTGTCGCCGGGATCAAGGCCGAGCCTCACGCGCCAGCACGCCAGGTGTTCCTGTTGCAGCGCAAGAAATCCAAGGTTGGCGACGGTCTGGGCAAAACCACCGGCTGGATTCACCGTACAGGGCTGAAGAACAAGCACGTACAGATGCTCAATAGCGTCGAGTACCTGAAGATCGATGACGAAGGCCTGCATATCCGCATCGGTGAAACCGGTGAGCCGCAAGTACTGCCGGTGGACAACATCGTGATCTGCGCCGGGCAGGATCCGTTGCGCGAATTGCACGACGGCCTGGTAGCTGCCGGGCAGAACGTGCATTTGATCGGTGGCGCGGATGTAGCGGCGGAGCTGGATGCCAAGCGTGCGATCAATCAGGGTTCGCGCCTGGCAGCTGAGTTGTAATCACGCAAGTCCAAGGTTAATACCCTACCTGTGGCGAGGGGGCTTGTCGGAACGCTGCAACGCCCCGTTCGGCTGCGCAGCAGTCGTAAATTTGGGGGTCGCTTCGCGACCCAACGGGGGCAAGCCCCCTCGCCACAGGTGCTGTCGCTCTGCTGCTAAGATGCCGGCTCTTTCCCAAAGAGCCGGCATCAATGCTTTCTCCTCCCAGCGACTGGCTGCCCCATGCCCCGCTTGAACGTCTTCATCTCGACTGGCTCACCAGCGCCGGGATCGAGGTGGCGATCCTGCGCCTGGACCGGATCGACCCGCTGATCTCCGGCAACAAGTGGTTCAAGCTCATTGAGCATCTAAGGGTGGCCCGCGAGGCCGGTGCCGAAGGTGTGATCAGCCTGGGCGGTGCCTGGTCCAATCATCTGCATGCGTTGGCGGCAGCCGGTAAACGCTTTGGTTTTCCTACCGTCGGCCTGCTGCGCGGGCATCCGCAAGACACCCCGACCGTGGAGGATTTACAGGCCTTTGGCATGCAATTGCACTGGTTGGGTTACGGTGGTTATCGTGCGCGCCACGAGCCGGGTTTCTGGCAGCCATGGCAAGCGCAATACCCGCACCTGCATCCGGTCCCCGAAGGCGGGGGCGGTCTGCTCGGTGCGCGTGGTTGCGGGCAGTTACTGACTCAGGTCGGCAATCAGTTGAACCAGTTGGGCTGGAATGACCATGACGGCTGGTGGCTGGCCTGCGGAACCGGCACCACGCTGGCCGGGTTGGTGCAGGCCGAGGCGGGGAGGCATCCGGTGTATGGCGTGCTGGCGGTGCCCGATGATCATGGCGTGGCGCAGCAGGTCGAGGCGATTCTCGGCGAATGCGGCTTGTCGGACGGGGGATATGAGCTGTTCGACGGCAGTTGCGGCGGTTTTGCCAAAGTAGCCCCGCCGTTGCTGGCGTTTATCGAACACTGCGAGCGAGCCAGCGGTATCCCGTTGGAGCCGCTGTACACCGGTAAAGCGCTATGGGCACTCAAGCAACAGGTTGATGCCGGATTTTTTGCCGCCGGCACACGCTTGATCTTCGTGCACACCGGCGGCTTGCAGGGGCGTCGGGGTTTTGCGTCACTCAGTCAGGGCTGACGCGCTTGGGCATCATCCGCAGCAGGGTGTTATCGCGAACCACGTAATGGTGATACAGCCCGGCCACGGCATGCAGGCCGATCAGCCAATAGCCGATGGTGCCGGCCAGTTCGTGCCAGCCCTTGATCTGCTTGGCCAGCGGTTTGTCCTCGCTGATCAGCAACGGCAGGTCGATGCCGTAGAACATCACCTGATGACCGTTGGCGCTGGTGACCAGCCAACCGAGAATCGGTGTGGCGATCATGAATATATACAACGCCCAGTGCATCAGCCGGGCAAGCACGGTTTGCCACTGGGGCGATGCCGGGAAGATTTGCGGAGCGCGTCCCAGGCTACGGGCGAACAGCCGTAACCAGACCAGTGTGAACACGGTCAGGCCGAGCATGTAGTGCGTTTCCGTGATCAGGGCTCGGCCGCCACTGCCCCTGGGAAACATCCCCCGCAGTTCGATACTGGCGTAAACCAGCGCCAACAGTACCAGCATCAACCAGTGCAACATGATTGATACGGTGCTGTAGCGTGATTCGGAATTCTTCCAGGGCATACGGTTTTTCCTCGCTTATCAGGTCTGAAGCCCCCGTTCTTGTATGACGGAGTGGGTTAACTGTAATCCTGTTTGCGAGGATTTGCCTGAGTCAGATCAGGCTTCGTACCTTATCGAGCGCTCTGCGACAGCCTATTGGCTAGAAAAAAGCGCCAGTCCCGGTTCAGGGACTGGCGCTTTTTTTGGCACTTGAGGCGGTAATCAGCTGCTTTGCGGCATCTCACCGTTGGCCAGGCGCTGATTGATGTCGGCGATCACTTCCGGCAGGTCGGTGATGGTGTCGATCATGTAGTGCGGACGCGAACTTTCGAACAGGGCATGAATACGCTTGCGTTCGCTGGCCAGTTTGTCGCTGCTCAGCGCGCGATAGCCGTCGTAGGTCAGGCCTAGCGCGTTACCCGAGCAAATCAGCGCGACAGTCCACATGCCGGCACGGCGACCTTCGAGAATACCCGGCACGGTGTCGTCGATCTTTACGCAGGCGGCGACGTCGTCAATACCCAGGGCGATCACGTTGGCTAGGGCCTGAGCCGGCCATGGGCGGCCATTCGGCACTTCGTCGGTGGCGACCACGTGGTCGGCGACATAGCCGTTGGAGGCGGCCAGTTCGACAACTTTGTCCATGACTTGCTTCGGATAACCGGAGCACGAGCCGATTTTGATCCCTTGCTGGCGCAGGTTGGCGATGGTCTCCAGGGCGCCCGGGATCAGCGCCGAGTGCTCGGCGATTTTTTCGATTTGCAGCGGCATGAAGCGCTTGTAGATGGCGGTTACGTCATCGTCGCTCGGCGTACGACCGAAAACCTGGCGATAACGCTCGGCAACTTCGGGCTGATCGCAGAGCGTGCGGATGTGGTCCCACTTGCCCATGCCCATCGGCCCGCGGGCTTCTTCGATGGATACCTGGACGTCGAATTCGGCAAAGGCTTCGACGAAGATCCGGGTCGGCGCGAAAGAGCCGAAGTCGACCACGGTGCCCGCCCAGTCGAGGATGGCGGCTTGCAGCTGAGTCGGGTTGCTGTAGTTCATGTCTCAAATCCTGTAATTGGGGGAATGGCAAGCAAAGCCATGACTCGCCCGTAGCTGCCGAGCCCGCGAGGCTGCGTTCGGCAGCGCAGCCTCGCGGGCTCGGCAGCTACGGGCGGTGAAAAGTCAGGTATCGAGGACTTCCATTTCGCGCAGCACCTCGCCGATCGCCGCCACTGCCGCATGCATCTCGGCCTGATTGACATGGCCGATGCAGCCGACACGAAAGGTTTCGACCTGGGTCAACTTGCCCGGGTAGAGGATGAAACCCTTGGCCTTCACGCGTTCGTAGAAGGCTTTGAACTGGTAACGCGGATCTTTCGGCGCATGGAAGGTGACGATGATCGGCGCCTGGATCGCGGCGGGCAGGAAGCTGCGCAAGCCGAGTTTGGCCATTTCATCGAGCAGCACCTGACAGTTGTTCGCATAACGCCGATGCCGCGCCGGTAGGCCGCCTTCTTCGTTGTATTGCAGCAACGCTTCGTGCAGCGCCGCGACCACGTGGGTCGGCGGGGTGAAGCGCCATTGGCCGGTCTTGGCCATGTAGGTGTATTGGTCGAACAGGTCCATCGCCAGCGAGTGGGAATTGTCGGCAGCATTTGCCAGGGCGGCTTTGCTGGCAAAGACAAACCCCATCCCCGGTACGCCTTCCAGGCATTTACCCGAGGCGGCGATCAGCGCTTCGAACGGTACTTTTTGAGCGTCGATCGGCAGTGCACCGAAAGAACTCATGGCGTCGATGATCAGACGTTTGCCGTGTTGGGCGATGACGTGGGCGATTTCCGGTAGCGGGTTAAGAATCCCGGTGCTGGTTTCACAGTGGATCAGCGCCACGTGGGTGATGCTGCTGTCGGCGTGTAGCAGGCGGTCGACGTCGGCGGCGGTGGTCGGTTGGTCTTCAGCGGTTTCGAACGTACTGAAGGAACGACCGAGCACTTCGCAGATTTTCGCCAGGCGTTTGCCATAAGCCCCGTTGATCAACACCAGCACCTTGCCGTCGCGGGGTACCAGAGTGCCGATGGCCGCTTCGACGGCGAAGGTGCCGCTGCCCTGCAACGGCACGCAGTAGTGACTGTCGGCAGCGTTGATGATCGCCAGCAGCTGTTCGCAGAGGCTGGCGGTCAATTGGTTGAAGCGCTCATCCCATGAACCCCAGTCCACCATCATCGCCTCACGGGTGCGCTGCGAGGTGGTCAATGGGCCGGGAGTGAGCAGGATGGGGTCGGCAGTACTCATTCGGGTGTTCTCGCAATCGGTGGGATGAAGCTGCGGGAGATAAATTGCAATTTGCCGTTCCATCAATCAAATTGTTTGTTGTTATGCCAGCCATCAGTAAGGCCGATAGGTATGAACCTGTTCCAACTCCGTGCGTTTGATGCCGTGGCCCGCGAAGGCAGCTTCACCCGGGCTGCTGCCCGTTTGTTCATCAGCCAGCCGGCGGTCACCGGGCATATCAAGGCGCTGGAGGAGCACTATCAGGTCACCCTGCTGCGGCGCACCGCGCGGCGGGTTGATTTGACGGAGGAGGGCACCCGACTGGCGGCCATCACCCGGGCGATGTTCGGCCTGGCCGAAGAGGCGCAAGTGATGCTTGAGGCCAACCGGCAACTGTTGACCGGTCGTTTGGAAGTGGCGGCGGACGGTCCGCACCTGGTCATGCCGATGCTCGCCAGCCTGCGTGCGCGGTATCCGGGGATCACCGTGAATTTACGGCTGGGTAATGCTCAGGAAACCCTCGCGGCGTTGTTGTCCGAGCACGCCGACGTGGCGGTGCTGACCGAGGTCGAGCCGCGCAAAGGTTTGCACCTGCAAGCCTTGAGCGAGTCGCGGATCTGCGCGCTGGTGCCGGCGGGGCACCCGTGGTCGGCGCTGCACGAAGGTATCGCGCTCAAGCAACTGGACCAGGTGATCATGGTGTTGCGCGAGCCGAGTTCGATCACCCGTCACACGTTCGATGAGGCTTGTGCTCAGGTCGGGGTCAATCCTCGGGTGCTGCTGGAGCTGGACAGTCGGGAGGCGGTGACTGAGGCGGTGGCGGCCGAGTTGGGGGTGGGCGTGGTGTCTTCAGTGGAAGTCAGCCACGACCCGCGTGTGCGGGCGGTGCCGATTATTGGCGAGGGACTGGTCAACCGGCACATGATCGGTTGCATGGAGCGGCGGCGGGATTTGCGCTTGATACAGGCGTTTTTCGGCTTGGCACGGGGTACCTCGTAGCAGCTGGCGTAGCCTGCGTTCGGCTGCGCAGCAGTCGTAAAATCGGACAGCGCGGTGCTTCAGGCCAACTGCGGTTACAGGATTTACGACTGCTGCGCAGCCGAACGCAGCCTTCGGCAGCTGCTACGCGGGGGTGAACATCTCAGGGGCGGCGATCTAGGGCGTAGCGTCCGGGCCGTTCACCAGCCAGTCGAACAGCAGACGCGCTTCTCGCGGTTGGCGCTGAGCGCTGGCGGGGTTGGCGCTTTCGATGAAGCCCAGGCGTTGTTCGCTGTTCCAGTATTGCTGGAAATAATCGGCCAGCGCCACGCATTGCCCCGGATACAGCAGGCAGAGTTGTTCGGGAGTACGGGCGAACTCGCTGGCCAGGCGTTGTTTCTGTTCTATCGTCAGCGACAGGTTGCCCAGTGCCTGGCTTTTACCGGTCATCAGCACATCGTCACGGTTGAGGCTCCCCAGATCCTTGAGCCCGGGACGCGGCATGCGCACGATGTACCACGTGGTGTCGGCCAGGCGTTCGGTGGTGGCGGGGGGGCGCTCGAACAAGTAGATCTCGCCGCTCCAGCCTGTCGGCGGCGCCTTCGGTTCAGCCGCCACCACCGGCTGCGGTTCGCGTGCTTGTGCATCAGCGAAACCCGTGCAAAGCACTGGTCGATCAGGATCACCGTCGAGGAAACTCACGAGTACCTCGCTGCCGGCCAGTGGCAAGGTTGGACGTCCCGTCCCCGTATGGGCAATTGGCAACCAGATGCCTGAGGAACTTTGGCTGTCGGATTGCGCGTCAGGCCACAGGCAGATGTTGATAAGCCCGTGTTCGTCGAGGTGCGGCGGCTTTCCTGCCGGGCCGATGACCTCAGCGGTCTGGTAACCGCAGATACTCGGGCGGGAATGTTTGAGGGCCGGGCGGAACGCGGTTGACCAGGGAATTGCCTTGAATTGATTGCGATAACCCGTTGCCTCGGACAACACCTTGTCCACGCCAGGCGTTTCGCCTTGGTGCAGCACTTCGCTTAATAACCATTGATCGTTGAACGCCGGGACCGGATGCCCGGTGACTTGCAGCAGCCGCCCGCTGAGCAGTTCGGGCAGTGTACTGTGGCCCTGAACCAGACGATGCAGGCTGCGCAGACGTTCGAGTTCGCGACGACCGAGCTGGTTGCGACGGGTTTGCACCGGGTCGATTCGACCCGTTGGGTGCAGGCTGGCGAGGTAGGTCTGGTTGGCGCAGGCGTCAGGTGCGGTGGATGCGGGGTCAGCGTTGGCGTGCTGCGCAAAGGTGGTTTGCGGCCCTGTGGTCGGCCGGCTATGGCATTGGAAGAGCCGGCTGATCCGCGGGTGTCCGGCATCCCGTGCTGTGGGGTGAAAAGCACTCTCGACCGGTCGCTGCGCAAAGCTGTCGCTGTCATCGGCGAACACCAACACGTGCCGGTCGTGTTGATGTTCGAAGTGATAGTGGATGCCTTCCTCTTCACACAATCGTTGCAGCAGGTTCAGGTCGGTTTCGTCGTACTGGATGCAAAACGGGCGCGGCGGGTATTCACCGTTTGGTAACTCGAAACGGTAGCTGTCGGGTGGCAGTCGATGCTCGGCCAGCAACTGGCGCAAGATTTCTGGCACGCTCAGGTGCTGGAATACCCTTCGACGGTGCTTTTGCTCAAGTGTAAGCAGACGGGGTGCGAGGTTCAGGCTGTAGCCGATCTGCTGCGCGCCGCAGTACTGCAAACCGGCACTGTGGATGACGCCGTGGATGCCGGTGGTGGGGCTCAGGCTGAGGAATGCCGGTTGATGCAGCAGTAGGTCCAGATTCATTGCGGGCTGCGGGCCGCGCATTTCGATGTCGAATCGATAGACCTGGTTGAGGGCTTCGCGGCCGCTGAACTGTCGGACCTGAAAACTCAAGGCGAGCTCGGTGAGCGTGAGGATGAAGGGACTTTCCATGTCGTTGTGCATCAAACACTCTTCTGCCATGAAGTACGGGGCACAGAGGTTACGAAACACTGGCGCTCAATAGTCACCGTAAACCTGCTTTTCAGAAAAGCCCTACAACAGGTTGTGAAGATGTCGATCACTCACAACACTTTTTGGTCGATTGCCAACTTTTTGCCGTATAAACTTGCACAAAGCGTCGGCCAATAGATGTCTCGGCGCCACAGATCAAGAGAGTGAGTAATGGGCGCACAGTGGAAGGTTAAACACAAAGAAGCGGCAGCCAACGCCAAGGGCAAGATCTTCGGCAAACTGGTGAAGGAAATCACCATTGCTGCACGTAACGGCGCTGATGTCAGCACCAACGCGCACCTGCGCCTGGTGGTCGAACAGGCGAAAAAAGCCTCGATGCCGCGTGAAACCCTGGAGCGTGCAATCAAGAAAGGCTCGGGCCAGCTCGGCGAAACCGTGCAGTACCACCGCGTGACCTACGAAGGCTTCGCCCCGCATCAGGTGCCGCTGATCGTTGAATGCGTGACTGACAACATCAACCGTACCGTGGCAGAAATCCGCGTAGCGTTCCGTAAAGGCCAGCTGGGGGCTTCCGGTTCCGTGGCCTGGGATTTCGACCACGTGGGTATGATCGAGGCGTCCCCGGACACCCCGGATGCCGATCCGGAAATGGCTGCTATTGAAGCCGGCGCACAGGATTTCGAGCCGGGCGAAGACGGCGCGACCCTGTTTATCACCGAAGCCACCGATCTGGACTCCGTTCAGAAAGCCTTGCCTGAGCAGGGTTTCACGGTGCTGTCGGCGAAGCTCGGCTACAAGCCGAAGAACCCGGTCAGCGGCCTGACCGATGCACAAATGGAAGAAGTCGAAGCTTTCCTCGAAGGCCTCGATAACCATGACGACGTGCAGGACATGTTTGTCGGGTTGGCGGGTTAAACCGCACTGTCGATTTGTGACCTGACCTGTGGCGAGGGAGCTTGCTCCCGCTGGACGGCAAAGCCGTCCCAACAACGACGGCTGCTACGCCGCCGAGCGGGAGCAAGCTCCCTCGCCACGGGTTTTGTATGTGCCGTTAGTGATCTGAGTTACAGGCAGCCAACTCCTGCACGATCTTGCTGAATCCCGGGCGCGCCAGCACGTCTGGCTGACAGCAGCGGCTCTGCAAATCCATCAAGCGCTCACGGCGTTCAATGCTCAAGCCTGAGTCGATCCGCTCCAGCAACTCACCCAACAGAATCCCGAAGGCCCGCACTTCGATGCGTTGCAGCGCGCGCGTTTCAAGGGTGTCAGACGTGGCATGGAAGGACGCCGCGCCGAAGTCGCCCAACAGACAATCGCCGTGCTCATTCCACAACGTATTGTGGCCGTACAGGTCGCCGTGGGTGATGCCCTGTTGATGAAGGTGCGCGGCCGCCGAGGCAATGCCGCTGGCGATCCGCAGCGCCACCGCTGCACTGAAACGGGTGTCCTCTGCGTACACATCACGGCTGCAAGACGCCAGGCTCGGCAACGCCGCCAGGTTACGATAGCTCGGCTCGATCAAGTGCATGACCAACCCGGCCTGAGCCTGCGGATGCCCGACGATCCGCCCCTCGACCTTGATCAGGTTGGGATGAATACCTGCGGTGATGCAGGCATTCATTTCATGCAGCGGTGAGCCGTCGCTGGTCATGTGCCCCTTATAGAGTTTCACCGCGACCTTGCGCTCAGGCTGCGACGGTTGCTCCCACACGGCCTGGTGAATTACCCCGGAAGCGCCTTCGCCCAATTGTTGCTGCAGGTTCAGTTGCGACCAGGGAATGTTCGGCGTGGCTTCGAGCGCGGCGGCATCGGCCTCGGTTTCCAGCGGGTTGCCGGCGTACGCCAACCAAGCCAGCCCGGGCAATGTCAGCAACCACTGCGGCAGTTCGGTCATGCGGTTGGCGGCGATGCGGATCAGCTCCAGCTGATGGCACTGGCTCAAGCTTGCAGGCAGGCTTTGCAGATGGTTGCCGGCCAGCATCAATTTTTGCAGGTGCGGCCGTTCGCCCAATTCGCTTGGCAATTCGCTGATGCAGTTGTCGGTCAGGATCAACCAGCGCAGCAGCGGTGGCAGCGCGGCGGCCGGGACTCGCTCAAGGCGATTGGTCTTGAAACCGATCATCGTCAGTTGCGCGCATTGACCGAGGCAGGTCGGCAACTCGCGGAACTGATTGTCCGAGCAGAACAGCACGCGCAGATGCGTCAGGCGATGCAGGTCATCCGGCAAGCTGCTCAAGGCATTACCGCTGAGGTTGAGCACCTCCAGGGTGTCTGCCAGGTCGAAGATTTCCCGGGGGAAGTCGGTCAGGCCGCACGACAGATCCAGACGTTTGAGCCCTGCAAGCGCGCCGGCCCGCAGTTGTGCAAGGGTATGCATGAACACATCCAACCAATGAGAAGAGAACGGCAAGTCGCCCACAAAAAACGCCGCCATGATAACGGCAAAATCCGCTGCACTGGACGCTTTATAGCGCTGGCCCGACGTCCACCAACTGCCCCAGGCGACTGCGGGTGCGCGCCAGGTCGATGGCGTCACCGCCCAAGTGCTCACGCAGCGGCCGTTCGCCGAGCAGGATCAGGCGCTTGTCCTGGTCGTAGAGCACGTCGATCAGGTTGATGAAGCGCTGTTGGGTCGCAATCGAGCAGTCCGCCAGATCGGGCAGTGCCTCGATGATCCAGGTGTCGAAGCGTCGGCACAGTTCCAGGTAATCCATCACGGCCGTGGGTTGTTCGCACAGGTCGTTGAAGGTGAAGGCAATGGTTCGACCCTCGCAATGCAGAGCCTGTAGCTGGCGAGTACCGACCGGCAGGATGATGGCCGAAGTGTCCGGTTGCGGCAGCTTCAAGGCCTGACGTTGCAAGGTCGTGGTTGGCCACAGGTATTCACCTTGGGTGAATACCTGCTGCGAATGAGGTTGTACCTGACTGCGATAATCATGAGGGCCGCCGACTTCCATGACCTGCATATGCGCATGGATCAAGTCGATGACCGGTTTGAAGCGTGCATGGTAGAGCGGATTTGGTAACAAGCCCTGAGGCGGGTAGTTGGACGTGACCAATAGCAGGACACCACGCTGGAATAGCGCTTTGAACAAGCGTGCGATGAGCATCGCGTCGCCGATGTCATGTACATGAAACTCGTCGAAACACAGCACCCGACAGTCCTTGAGCAGTTCATCCAGGGTGCTTGCCAGCGCATCGGTGTGTGCTCGATGGCGAAACATGCCCTGATGCAATTGCACAAAAAAGTCATGGAAGTGCAGGCGTTGTTTTTCGGCCACCGGCAAGGCCTGGAAAAAACCATCGAGCAGCCAGCTCTTGCCACGGCCGACCGCGCCATGCAGATAAAGGCTTCGAGGTGCCTGCACAGGCGCGCGACTGCCGGGCAGTGCGCTCGCCAGTTGCGCCATGCAGTCGATAACCCGTTGCTGGCTGTGGCTGAGGGTGTAGCCCTGAGCATGAGCCTTGTGGCGAAAGTAGTCGTGGATGATTTGAGCGCTTTCGCCATTGTTTTCAGGAGCGATGGGGGACTTGCCAAGAAACCTGCGCAGGGCCGGCCAATGTGGTTTGAGTCGTGAGCGGTTTGGCGGGATAGCCAAGTGTTGTCCCCCGTGGTCTTTATGCCTGCTTCCCTTGAGCGACGGCGATGCGATTTTAACCAGGCGGTAAGTTTTCCTTCCAGCTGTGTCGATGAAAGTCAGAGTGGTTCGACAAAAACAGGCGGCTGGTACCGCTTTTTGCCTTTTGAAATCACTGTGCAGTCGGCCTGATTCGATGTGAGCATTAGAACTTCAGCTCTTGCTTGAGCATCTGCGTCGCCGGATCCCGGGCCTCGCTGACCATCGCGTAGTTGTACCCGGGCCCAGACCAGTACTCGGCCTGCAACTCGCCGTCGCTGCGACTGCCGCGTGGCAGCAGGTAGTTTTTCGGGCCTGGCGGGCGGACGTAGAAACTGATCTTGCGGCCGCTCTGGTCCTCGTACATCACCATTGCTGCCGGGCCTTGCTCGGTGCTCAGCAACCGTCCGCTGACCGGTTTGAACCCCGAGTTGGCGAGGTTCGGCAGGCGATTGGCCTGGGAGAAGTAATGGTCAAGCCAGCCCTGCATATCGCCGTCATCGGTGACTGTGTAATCGGCCGGCAGGATGCCTTGCTGGGCGAACATCCGGTACGCCTGCAGTGCGTCGGTCATCGGCAGTGCTGCGCCAACCGTGGTCATTTCCCGTGCTTGCCAGCCGCCCAGGCCACCGACGCTGACCGCGATCAGCAACACGGCGGCGCTGGCCAAGTGGCGGCGGGACTGTCGTTTCAGACGCCGGCGAATCACGCTGGGGTCGAGGTTCGGGTTGGGCGGTTGCTGCAAGGCGCCGCTCAAGGCTGCGCGCAATTGCTGGGCGTCCTGTTGCCAGGCCTGAACCTGCTCGGCAACGTGCGGATTGGCCGCCAGGTACGTTTCCACCAGTCGCCGGTCCGCGTCGTCGAGTTGATGGTCGACGTAGGCGTGCAGGTCATTGACGCTTGGGGGCATGCTGATCATTTGAGTATCCGCAAAGAGGGGCTGGTGATTTCGCCATCGCTGAGTTGGCGCAAGGCCTGGCGAGCGCGGGACAGACGAGACATCACCGTGCCGGTAGGAACGTCGAGAATCTCGGCGACCTCCTTGTAACTCAAGCCTTCCACCGAGACCCAGAGCAACAGCGCGCGTTGCTCGGTGGTCAGTTTGTCGAAGGCTTGCAGCGTCGATTGCGCCAGCACCGTGCGCTCGACCGAGGGCTGGGCATCGTCGCGACCGGTGAAGAACTCAAGCATTCGCGCGTAGCGCCTTGAGCGTCGATGGGCGTCGAGAAACTGTCGATACAGAATCGAAAACAGCCAGGCGCGCAAATCGCCGTCCGGGCGTTTGTCGCCCCATCCCGACAGCGCCCGCTCCAGGCACGACTGCACCAGATCGTCAGCGTTGCTGGGGTTGCGCGTCAGCGACACGGCAAAACGCCGCAGCCTGGGGATGAGTTCACGTAACGGTTCGTCGAGATCGTTCATGGAATGCTGGCTAGTCATTACGCTTTGGATCAGGAAGACGTCCGGCAGTGGAGGTTATTCCAGCAGTGGAAAAATAAACACCGGGTCAGGGAATAAACCTCTGCGGGCTTCGTCTGATTGATCCTTTCCACCGGTGGCCCACGGCCCTGGAGATGTTCACATGGTTGATCGTTCACCGCCGCCACGGCCAGACAAAATCCCCTTGAGCCGCATGAGCCTGGCTTTGCGCCTGGCCGGTATCGGCGCAGTAGTCGCTGCCCTGGCCGGGGCTTTTGCCTACGTCAATGGCACGTTTGACCCACAGCGTCTGACACCAAAAGCGCTGGTCGACGTGCTGGAGAAAAACAATGCTGTACACCCGGGCTTTCGGCGCAATCACGCCAAGGGCGTGTGCGTGGCCGGGTATTTTGAAAGCACCAGCGAGGCGCGCCCGTATTCAACCGCCCAGGTCTTCAGCGCGGCGCGAACGCCGGTTGTCGGGCGTTTTGCGTTGCCCAGCGGCAATCCTTATGCACCGGACAGCAGCGTACCGATCCGCAGCCTGGCGTTGCGCTTCAAGCAGGCCAATGGTCAACAATGGCGCACGGGAATGAACAGCATGCCGGTGTTCCCGGTGGGCACGCCTGAAGCCTTCTATCAGCTACAACAGGCCCAGACACCCGATCCGGCCACCGGCAAACCCAATCCTGCCAGCGTCCCGGCGTTTTTTGCCTCACACCCGGAAACCGCGCCGTTCCTGCAATGGATCAAGAGCGCCAAGCCATCGGCCAGTTACGTGACCGAGACCTACAACGGCATCAACGCTTTTTATCTGGTCAACGCCGCGGGTCGGCGTCAGGCAGTGCGTTGGAGCGTGGTCCCCGTGGCGCGTGATGCGGTCGGCGCCAGTGCCCCTGAAGGTGCGGACTTTCTTGAAAAGGATTTGCTCCAGCGCTTGAAGAGCGGGCCGTTGCGCTGGCAACTGAATATGACGCTGGCCAATACTGCTGATCCGACCAACGACGCCAGCAAGGCCTGGCTGGGTGAGCGCAAGGTCCTGAACGCCGGGACGCTGGTGCTGGAAAGCGCCCAGGCACAGAACGATGGCGAATGCCGCGACATCAATTACGACCCGCTGGTCTTGCCGAGCGGTATCGAGGGTTCCGATGACCCGTTGCTGGCCGCACGTTCGGCAGCTTATGCCCGTTCTTACCTGCGTCGAACCGCTCAAGTCGACCAGTTACCCACCGCCAAACAGGAGTCGCCAGAATGAGCGCGCACCCTCATCATTTCACTCCGCTGGCGCGGCTGCTGCATTGGCTGATGGCGGTGATGGTCGTCGCCATGCTGTTTATCGGTGCTGGCATGGTCGCGTCTGTATCCGAACGCCATGAATGGCTGATCCACCTGCACAAGCCGTTGGGCGTGGCGATTCTGCTGTTGGTGATAGTGCGTCTGTTTGTACGCTTCTCGACTCGCCAGCCGCCGTTGCCGACAGACTTGCCGGGCTGGCAGGCATTGGCGGCCAAGGCATCGCATGGGCTGCTTTACGCATTGATGCTGATCTTGCCGTTGCTGGGCTGGGCGATGATATCGGCAGCAGGGGACCCGGTGATGCTCGGCAGTTCGTGGCAATTGCCCGCGATTGTGCCGGCGAATGCGTTGCTGTTTGCCTTTCTACGCAGGGCCCACGGTTATCTGGCGTACCTGCTGTTTCTGACCGTTCTGTCGCACCTGGCAGCGGCGTTGTTCCATGGCTGGGTGCGTCGTGACGGGGTGTTGCAAAGCATGTTGCACAGCAAGGATCACTGATTGGCTGGCACGGCACATCGCTCAGGTACGCCGCTTTTCAGCGTCAGCAGCCAATAGATCAGCGCCACAGCGTTGATCCCCGCGCCCAACAGCGCCGCCGCCGAGTGAAAAAATGGCTGCACGCCGTACCGGCAGGCAGCCATTGAGAGGCATCAACGCAGGGTGCCAACCATCTCCGCAATCGTCGACAGCACATCCTTGCCCAACTGCATCGAACGCTTGCCCGACCAGCCGGTGCGGGCATTCGGTGCGTCGTTGTTGTCCTTGAATGGCATCTCCAGCGTCAACGACAGGCAATCGAACTTCTCACCGACGCTGTTGCAGGCCAGGGTCATGTTGGCCTTGCCCGGGAGGTCACGGGTGTAGCCGTGGGTGGTCTGGAAGTCGCGGGTCAGGTGTTTCAGATGACTGCGAAAGTGCTCTTCGAGCTGTGCGATTCGCGGCGTGTAGCCCGGGTTGCCTTCGCAGCCAGCAGTGAACACGTAGGGGATTTCTTCATCACCGTGGATATCGAGGAACAGGTCGACACCGTACTTCTCCATTTGCTGTTGAACGAAGAGTACTTCCGGGCTGGCGTCCTGGCTCGCGCTCTGCCATGCGCGGTTGAGGTCCTTGCCCATGGCGTTGGTCCGCAGGTGACCATGGAAAGCGCCGTCCGGGTTCATGTTTGGTACCAGATACAAATCGGCACTGGCCAGCAGTTTGTTCAACTCAGGATCATTGTGCTGTTGCAGACGTTCGATGACACCTTCCATGAACCACTCGGCCATGTGTTCGCCAGGATGCTGCTGGGCAATGATCCAGATCTTGCGCTGGCCCTCGGCGCCGCTGCCTTTGCGCAACAATTGAATATCCCGACCTTCGACGCTTTTGCCGGTGGCCAGCAGTTCGGTGCCAGCCTTGCTCAACGCCTGGTCGATCAGCCAATCGTGGCGTCCGCGGCTGTAGGGTTCAAAGTAGGCGAACCAGGCGTGAGTCTCGGTGGCTTCGAGGCTGAAGCGCAGGCAGTCGCCTTCAAAGATCGTCGGCACACGGAACCAGTTGACGTGGTCATACGAGGCCACCGCCTGGTAACCGTCCCATGCCTTGTGATAGGAGGATTTACTGGCGTTGTTCAGTCGAAACCAATGTTCCTGGCCGACGTGCAGACCACTGGCCTTGAAGTGAAACCACTGGAAATGCTGACTGCGGGTATCGGGTTTGATGGCCAGCAAGGCCTGTAGCGGATTGCTGATGTCCAGCACCTCGATGTTGCCGCTGTCGAAGTTGGCGGTGATCTCAAAGGAGCGGTGGGCCACGGTCATAATCTATTCCTGAGTATGATTTTTATGGCTGTTACTTTACACGCAAGGGTGGGAAAGCCGAGGGCAATTTGCGCGGGGATAAAATGGGGGCGTCGTCCTTGACGCAGCCGCAGCTTAGTGTTTATGCGATTGATTCTCAAGTGCTATTTTTGGCGCCCTAAAGCCCGTGCTTGAGCGGTCTGTTGCAAAAAGATGCTCTTTTGATATCATCCGCGCCATCGAATTCAGCAGCACCCGACTTCATTAGCCTGAAGCCATAGCCAGAATAACTGGCAAAAAAAAAGACCCGGCAAAAAGCCGGGTCAAAAACCGTGATTAGCCTGATGAGGAGATATTCCAGGAGTCCGACCTAAGGTCTCTTGGTCTATCGACTGATCTCGCGACCAGCTGCATGCAATAATAATCATTATCATTTGCAAGTCAAATGTTTTCACCTGCCTTATAGGAAGAATTTTTCCTGTGGCTGCCCAAAACGTCTGTGGCGTGAGTCAGATCGCAGCGTTTTCTAATCGTGTTTTCCTGTTCATCCTTTCTGGTCACCGTCCAGGGACCTGTCCACCATGGCCTTGGCCATGTCGATCATGTGTACGACTGAAAATGCCAGATCGCGACTTGCGCCATGCAGGTTGTCTGCCGACTCATAAGCAGTCGCGGCCGCACAGCGCAGCAAGTCTGATGCATGGACCAGAGCTTCTTCGCTGCTGATGTTACGGTTTACATCGAAGAATCGTTCTGCGACTTCGAATTCTGAAACAGTTGGTTT
The DNA here is from genome assembly GCF_058800905.1 of Pseudomonas sp. GW822-FHT04C11. Classification (NCBI taxonomy): domain Bacteria; kingdom Pseudomonadati; phylum Pseudomonadota; class Gammaproteobacteria; order Pseudomonadales; family Pseudomonadaceae; genus Pseudomonas; species Pseudomonas sp. GW822-FHT04C11. The sequence goes on from NZ_JBXAMS010000013.1 coordinate 147,680, forward strand.
CAAGTAATAGTCCAGGGCGCGTTGGGCTGCTGCACAGCCCTTGAGCGAGGTGAAATTCGCGTCGATTTCTTGTTCGGCCGTGTCTTTGCGGGTGATGTCCATGGTGGGTAATGCTCCGTGGGTGGGGCGATTGGGTAATTCGAATCCTAGTACAAACTGTATTCATGACGAAAAATTAAATACTACAATGTGTGTGTTGAGGGTCCGACTACGCGAAGTATTGTTCCGCCCATGGATAAATGGATTGAGTTGGTCAAGGCCAAGATGAGTGAGCTCAAAATCACTCAGGAAAAGCTCGCAGAGCGTCTCGCAATGTCTCAGGGCGGCATCGGCCATTGGCTGAACAAGCGTCGCCAGCCCAGCCTTGAGGATATGAACCGGGTGCTTCGGGAGTTGGGGCTGGGGTTTCTCGAAGTCGCCCTGGTGATCAGGGAACCCGAGCTTGCGAGTGACGAGCCGCAAGAGGGCGATTACGAGGTGTCGCTGGCGCAAAAGTACAACCCGTACTTCCGTTACCCGGTCAGTGACTGGCAGGGTATCAGTGAGGTGCGCGAGGCTGCGCCGGCTGCTTATGCCAAGGGGCGTCACGAGTTATCGGATTATCACGCCCAAGGTCCGGCGTTCTGGCTGGTCGTGGTCGGCGATGCGATGACCGCACCGAGCGGTATCAGTATTGCGCAAGACATGCTGATTCTGGTCGACCCGGCGGTTGAAGCCGTGCCCGGTAAACTGGTGATCGCGCAGTGGCCAGACAGTGCCGAAGCGACGTTCCGCAAATTGATCGAAGAGGGCGGTCAACGGTATCTCGTGCCGCTGAATCCGACTTACCCGAAAGCCCTGTTTACCGACGAGTGCCGAATTATCGGAGTCGTGGTGCAGGCAACTGCCAAGTTCTAGTCAGACAGGTCCTACGGCGTAGGACCTGTTATCAGAACGCGATTATTCCAGCTCCACCAGCGCACTGCCTTCGTTGACCATCTCGCCCTCCTGGCAATACAAGGCTTTGACCACGCCTGCATGGGGCGCACGAATGCTGTGCTCCATTTTCATGGCTTCCAGTACCACCAGTTGCGCACCGGTTTCGACCGTTTGCCCTGGCGTTACCAATACACGGACGATGCTGCCATTCATTGGCGCGGTCAGACCGCCCTGATGACTATGGCTGGCTTCGACCGCGGCGATAGGGTCGTAAAGCTTGATGCAGCGCAGCTCACCCTCCCATTGCAGGTACAGGGTTTCAGCCTGACGGATGGCGCGATGCTGACGGCGCAAGCCGTGATGCTCGACCAGCAATTGCTCACCGTTGAGCTCGGCGTTACGGGTCTCGGCCGGTGCCAGGGTGATGGCCCGGTCCTGGTCTTCGCAGCTTAAGTGCAGCGTGGTTTCTGCCGGCAACCCGGCACGGAAACCGCTGCCAACGGCCCATGGTGAACCCGGGTCATCGGCGCGTACGTGGTGTGCCTGGCTTTGCGCAAAGGCTTGGGCAGCGGCTTGCCAGAACGCATCGCTGAGTTCGTTTGGCGCTGGCAGCAATTGGTCCTGATAACGTGGGATGAATCCTGTATCCAGCTCCGCCGCAGCAAAGGCCGGGTGTCCGATGATTCGGCGCAGAAAGTTGATGTTGGTCTTCAGCCCGCCAATGGCGAACTCTTCCAGCATGCTCAGCAGCCGCAAACGTGCCTGTTCGCGGTCCACGCCCCAGGCGATCAGCTTGCCAAGCATCGGATCGTAGAACGGCGAAATACTGTCGCCTTCCTCGACACCGCTGTCGACACGCCGGCCCGGGCCCGCAGCCGACTCGCGGTACAGCGCCAGGTGTCCGGTGGCCGGCAAGAAGTCATTGCTCGGGTCTTCGGCATACAAACGCACTTCAATTGCATGGCCGAGCAACGGCACCTGCGCCTGCGTCATGGGCAGCGGCTCGCCTTGGGCGACGCGAATCTGCCACGCCACCAGGTCGAGACCGGTGATGGCTTCGGTGACCGGGTGTTCGACCTGCAGGCGCGTATTCATCTCCATGAAGAAGAACTCACCGCGCGAATCCAGCAGAAATTCCACGGTGCCTGCGCCGACATAACCGATCGCTTGCGCCGCGCGGACTGCCGCTTCACCCATGGCTTTGCGCAGTTGCGCGCTCAGGCCAGGGGCCGGCGCCTCTTCGACGACTTTCTGGTGGCGACGTTGAATCGAGCAATCACGTTCGTTGAGGTACAGGCAGTTACCGTGCTGATCAGCGAAGACCTGGATTTCCACATGCCGCGGTTTGAGCAGGTACTTTTCCACCAGCATCCGCGAATCGCCAAACGAAGATTGCGCTTCACGCTGCGCCGAGGCCAGGGCTTCGGCCAGCTGGCTGACGTCCTCGACCACTTTCATGCCTTTACCACCGCCACCGGCAGTCGCCTTGAGCAGCACCGGATAGCCGATGCGCTCGGCGGCATCGCGGAAGGTTTCCAGGTCCTGAGCTTCGCCGTGATAACCCGGTACCAGCGGCACACCCGCAGTTTCCATCAAGGCTTTGGCGGCGGATTTGCTGCCCATGGCGTCAATGGCCGAAGCGGGTGGGCCGAGGAAAATCAAACCGGCGGCTTCAATGGCGCGCGCAAATCCGGCGTTCTCCGAGAGAAAACCATAACCCGGGTGAATCGCCTGAGCGCCGCTGGCCTTGGCGGCAGCGAGCAGTTTGTCGATTTGCAGGTAGCTGTCAGCGGCTTTGCTGCCACCCAGGTCGACGCGGATGTCTGCCTCGCGACTGTGCCGCGCATCGCGATCGGTAGCGCTGTGCACGGCCACAGTGGTCAGGCCCAGCGCCTTGGCGGTGCGCATCACTCGGCAGGCAATTTCACCACGGTTGGCCACCAGCAAGGTGGTGAGAACAGGCGCGCTCATCAACGCAGCTCCTTGGTGGTGGATTCGGACTGCCAGCTTGGCGGACGTTTTTGCAGGAACGCCCGCAAGCCTTCCTGACCTTCAGGGCTGACACGAATTCGGGCGATCGCGTTTTCGCAGTAACGGCGCAACGCCGGGTTCAGGGCTCCATTGCCGACTTCACGCAGCAGCTCCTTACTTGAGCGCATGGCGTGTGGGCTATTGAGCAACAGATTGTTGATCCATTGTTCGACCTGCGACTCCAGTTCGCTGGCCGGATAGCTTTCGCTGAGCAGGCCGATTTCCTGAGCACGTTGGCCACTGAAACGTTCAGCGGTCAGTGCATAACGGCGCGCGGCCCGTTCGCCGATGGCTTGCACAACGAAAGGGCTGATCACCGCCGGCGCGAGGCCGATGCGTACTTCCGACAGGCAGAATTGCGCGTCATCGGCACCAATCGCCATGTCGCAGCAACTGATCAAGCCCAAAGCGCCGCCATAGGCCGCGCCCTGGACAACCGCCAGCGTCGGGATTTTCAGCTTGGCCAGGTTGTACATCAACTCAGCCAGCTCGCGAGCGTCGTCAAGGTTGGTGTGGTAATCGAGTTCGGCCGATTGCTGCATCCAGGCCAGGTCAGCGCCAGCGCTGAAATGCTTGCCACGCCCGCGCACCAGCAGAAAACGCAGGCTCGGGTTGCTCTGGACCTTGTCCAGCGCGAGGATCAGTTCGCGGATCATTTCGGCGTTGAAGGCGTTGTTTTTCGCCTCGCGACTCAACCACAGCGTGGCGAAACCACGCGGGTCGGTCAGCAGTTCGAGGGTATTGAAGTCGCTCATGGTTTTCTCCAGATCACATCCGGAACACGCCGAAGCGGCTCGGTTCGATAGGTGCATTCAGCGATGCAGACAAGGCCAGGGCCAGCACGTCGCGGGTTTGCGCCGGGTCAATGACGCCGTCGTCCCACAACCGGGCGCTGGAATAGTAGGGGTGGCCCTGTTCTTCGTACTGATCGAGGATCGGTTGCTTGATCTCGGCTTCCTGGGCGTCGGAGAACGGATGACCGCTGCGTTCAGCCTGTTCGCGCTTGACCTGAACCAGCACGCCTGCGGCTTGCTCGGCGCCCATCACGCCGATTCGCGCGTTCGGCCACATCCACAGGAACCGCGGATCGTAGGCCCGTCCACACATGCCGTAGTTACCGGCGCCGAAGCTGCCGCCGATGATCACAGTGAATTTCGGCACCTTGGCGCAGGCCACGGCGGTGACCAGTTTTGCACCGTGCTTGGCAATGCCGCCGGCTTCGTATTTCTGGCCGACCATGAAGCCGGTAATGTTTTGCAGGAACAGCAAGGGAATCCCGCGCTGGCAGGCCAGTTCGATGAAGTGCGCGCCTTTCTGCGCAGCTTCGGCGAAGAGGATGCCGTTGTTGGCGAGTATCGCGATCGGGTAGCCGTGCAGGTGTGCGAAACCACAGACCAGCGTCGTACCGAACAGCGCCTTGAATTCGTCGAACACTGAGCCGTCCACCAGTCGCGCAATCACTTCACGCACGTCGAACGGTTGCTTGGCATCGGCCGACACCACGCCGTACAACTCGTCGCTGCTGTAGAGCGGTGCGATTGGCGTAAGTTGTTGCAGTTCACCGAGCTTGCGCCAATTGAGGTTGGCAACACTGCGCCGAGCCAGGGCCAACGCGTGTTCGTCGCTGTCGGCATAGTGGTCGGCTACACCGGAAATCTTGCAATGGACATCGGCACCGCCCAGGTCTTCGGCGCTGACCACTTCACCGGTCGCGGCTTTCACCAGTGGCGGGCCGGCAAGGAAAATCGTTGCCTGCTGACGGACCATGATCGCTTCATCGGCCATGGCCGGCACATAGGCGCCACCGGCAGTGCAGGAGCCCATGACCACAGCGATCTGCGGGATGCCCATGGCGCTCATGTTGGCCTGGTTGAAGAAGATCCGCCCGAAGTGCTCACGGTCCGGGAACACTTCATCCTGACGCGGCAGGTTGGCGCCGCCGGAGTCGACCAGGTAGATGCACGGCAGGCGATTCTGTTGGGCGATGGTCTGGGCGCGCAGGTGTTTTTTTACCGTCAGCGGGTAGTACGAACCGCCTTTCACGGTCGCGTCGTTGGCGACGATCATGCATTCGACGCCTTCGACCCGGCCGATGCCGGCGATCACTCCGGCGGCGGGGACATCTTCGCCGTAGACCTCGTAAGCGGCCAGTTGGCTGATTTCCAGAAAGGGCGAACCGGGGTCGAGCAGGCGATTGATCCGCTCACGAGGCAGCAGTTTGCCGCGTGAGGTATGCCGTTCCTGGGCCTTGGCGCCGCCGCCTTGCCGGACCTGAGCGAGCAGGGTGTGCAAGGCGTCGACCTGGGCAAACATCGCCGCGCTGTTGGCCGCGAACTCCGCCGAACGGGGGTTGAGCTGGGTGTGCAGGATTGCCATGGACAGCTCCGTTAGCGGGTTTCGTTGAAGAGTTCACGACCGATCAGCATGCGACGGATCTCACTGGTGCCCGCACCGATTTCATACAGCTTGGCGTCACGCAGCAGACGGCCTGCCGGGAATTCGTTGATGTAGCCGTTGCCACCCAGAATCTGGATCGCATCGAGGGCCATTTGCGTGGCGCGTTCGGCGCTGTAGAGGATTACGCCGGCAGCGTCCTTGCGGGTGGTTTCGCCACGCTCGCAGGCTTGAGCCACTGCGTACAGGTAGGCGCGGCTGGCGTTGAGCTGGGTGTACATGTCGGCGACCTTGCCCTGGATCAGCTGGAATTCGCCGATGCTTTGGCCGAACTGTTTGCGGTCGTGGATGTACGGAACGATGAGGTCCATGCAGGCCTGCATGATCCCGGTTGGCCCGCCGGAGAGCACCACGCGCTCATAATCGAGGCCGCTCATCAGCACTTTCACGCCACCGTTGAGCACGCCCAGGATGTTTTCTTCCGGGACTTCAACATCATCGAAGAACAGCTCGCAGGTGTTCGAGCCGCGCATGCCGAGCTTGTCGAATTTGTTGCTGCGGCTGAAACCTTTCCAGTCGCGTTCGACGATAAATGCGGTGATCCCGTGCGGGCCCTTTTCCAGGTCGGTCTTGGCGTAGATCACGTAAGTGTTGGCGTCCGGGCCGTTGGTGATCCAGGTCTTGCTGCCGTTGAGCACATAGTGGTCGCCACGTTTGTCGGCGCGCAGTTTCATCGAAACCACGTCGGAGCCGGCGTTCGGCTCGCTCATGGCGAGGGCGCCGATGTGCTCGCCGCTGATCAGCTTCGGCAGGTATTTGGCTTTCTGTTCGTGGGTGCCGTTGCGGTTGATCTGATTGACGCAGAGGTTGGAATGCGCGCCGTAGGACAGGGCGACCGAGGCCGAGCCGCGGCTGATTTCTTCCATGGCCACCACGTGCGCCAGATAGCCCAGACCGGCACCGCCGTATTCTTCTGGAACGGTAATCCCCAGCAACCCCATGTCACCGAATTTACGCCACAAGTCAGCCGGGAACAGGTTATCGATATCGATCTGTGCTGCGCGCGGGGCGATCTCTTTGCTGACGAAGGCGCGGACCTGGTCACGCAGCATGTCGATGGTTTCGCCGAGGGCAAAGTTCAGGGTCGGATAGCTCATGGGGCACCTTCAAACTTGTTTTTATAAATGGAGAATCGGCCTGCACTGCGCGCCGAATCGACTGTCACCTTTACGTTAACGTAAGCCTGTGACGAATGGCTGTCAATCACCCTTTACGTTAACGTCAACTTGAGCGACTCTGTAGGCGCCGAGCTTGCTCGCGATGAACGATAGCGCGGACTTTCAGTAACGCCGGGGCAGACCTGTCGCAGGTAAGCCTCGCTCCTAAAATAAAGACAATAGGGGTCGTCATGGATCAACACAGTGCTCCCCCACAGCACAGCTACAGCCGTGGTTCACAGGACAAAGCCTTGCTGGCGATGACCATTGGCCAAGCGTTTGATAACACCGTCGCGAAGTATCCCCAGGGTGACGCATTGGTGGTGCGTCATCAGCAACTTCGCTACAGCTGGGCGCAATTGGCCGAAGCGGTCGATTTGCACGCCAGAGCGTTATTGGCGCTGGGTTTGCAAACGGGGGACCGTCTCGGCATCTGGGCGCCAAACTGCGCGCAGTGGTGCATCAGCCAGTTTGCCAGCGCGAAGATCGGGGTGATTCTGGTCAACATCAATCCGGCTTATCGCAGTTCCGAACTCGAGTACGTGCTGAAGCAGTCCGGCTGCCAATGGCTGGTGTGTGCCGGTTCATTCAAGACCTCCGATTACCACGCCATGCTGCAAGGCCTGGCACCGGAACTGGCCGAGCAATCCATTGGCCACCTGCACTCTGAGCGCTTGCCGGATTTGCGCGGTGTGATCAGCCTCGACGCGCAACCGCCATCAGGCTTTTTGCCGTGGTCGCAATTGGCGGATCTCGGTGCCGGGGTGCCGGTTGAACAGCTCAAGGCACGGCAAAACAGCCTGCATTTCGACCAGGCGGTAAACATTCAATACACCTCCGGCACCACCGGATTTCCCAAGGGCGCGACCCTCAGTCACTACAACATCCTCAACAACGGCTACATGGTTGGCGAAAGCCTAGGGCTGACCGCCGATGATCGCCTGGTGATCCCGGTGCCGCTGTATCACTGCTTCGGCATGGTCATGGGTAACTTGGGTTGCATCACCCATGGCAGCACCATGATTTACCCCAACGACGCCTTCGACCCGTTGCTGACGTTGACCACTGTTGCGCAAGAGAAAGCCACCGCGTTGTACGGTGTGCCGACCATGTTCATCGCCATGCTCGATCAACCGCGCCGTGCAGAGTTTGACCTGTCGACGTTGCGTACCGGGATCATGGCCGGGGCAACGTGCCCGATTGAAATCATGCGTCGGGTTATCAGCGAGATGCACATGAGCGAAGTGCAGATTGCCTACGGCATGACGGAAACCAGTCCGGTGTCGTTACAGACTGGTCCGTCAGACGATTTGGAACTGCGCGTCACCACGGTCGGCCGCACCCAGCCGCAGCTGGAAAGCAAAATCATTGATGAGGCGGGCAATCTGGTGCCCCGTGGAACCATCGGTGAACTGTGCACTCGCGGTTACAGTGTGATGCTCGGTTATTGGAACAACCCGCAAGGCACGGCCGAGGCGATCGATCAGGCTGGCTGGATGCACACTGGCGATCTGGCGACCATGAACGAAGAGGGTTACGTCTGCATCGCCGGACGTAACAAGGACATGATCATTCGTGGTGGCGAGAATATTTACCCGCGGGAGCTGGAAGAGTTCTTCTTCACCCATCCAGCGGTGGCGGATGTGCAGATCGTCGGTATTCCATGCGAGAAGTACGGCGAGGAGATCGTTGCCTGGATCAAGTTTCACCCGGGCCACAGCGCCACTGAGCAAGAGCTGCAAACCTGGTGCAAGGAGCGCATCGCGCACTTCAAGACGCCGCGCTACTTCAAGTTCGTCGAGGAGTTTCCGATGACCGTGACCGGCAAGATCCAGAAGTTCCGGATGCGCGAGATCAGTATCGAAGAGCTGAAAGCCAATAAAGGCTAACGACAATCCTGTGGGAGCGAGCTTGCTCCCACAGGATACGCGGCCAAAACCTGAACGCCAGACAGCACAAAGGGGAGCCGAAGCTCCCCTTTAATTTGTCGTTGCCTGCTCTTTTTTTATTATTAAGGGGCGGTCTGTTGTTGTTTTTGGCAACCGTGACCCTTTACCGCTGTTTCGGGCGACCCCCATCCGGGGTCAAGAGCAAACGTATTTTTTTGAGCGCTGATCTGCTTTTTCGCCAAGCGATCCAACCAGTTCGGGAGCTACCTGAAGGTAGTTTTATTGTTCTCTGCCCGGTTGCGGGTTACTGCAAGCAGCACCCTGAAAAGCACACCTTCTCCAAAAAAATCTGTTAGCTGCGTCTCTGCCGTGTTGTTTTTGTTATGTCAGAGTCGTTACGTCTTATTTTTATTAGGTTTGCTGCTTTTTATTCTTGTTATGCCATAGAGATAGCAGAAGCCATGCCAACTTTTTAAAGTCCTTTAAAATCAAGCAATTAACATTTTGTAGGACAAATCGTTCATAAAAATTCGGTCAGGTTGTTTCCGTGTTACTCGTTTTGTTGCGGGTGCGGTAACACCCCCGACACATCACTGGGCGCTACGGGCCTTGGCCACGCGTGAACCGGTAGGACGGCCCAGGACGTTGCAGATCTGCTGGCCGGCCAGAATCAGTTTGTCCATGTCGACGCCGGTCTCGATACCCAGGCCGTTGAGCAGGTACAGCACGTCTTCGGTGGCAACGTTACCGCTGGCGCCTTTGGCATACGGGCAGCCGCCGAGGCCGGCGATAGAACTGTCGAATACCGCAATCCCTTCCAGCAGGCTGGCATAGATGTTGGCCATGGCCTGACCGTAGGTGTCGTGGAAATGCCCGGCCAGTTTGTCCCGTGGCACGTCGGCTGAAACCACCTCGAACATCTTGCGCGTTGCGCCGGCGGTGCCGGTACCGATGGTGTCGCCAAGAGAGACCTCGTAGCAGCCCATCGCATACAGCTCGCGTGCAACCAGGGCAACTTGCTCGGGCGCCACGTCACCCTCGTAAGGGCAGCCGAGCACACAGGACACGTAACCGCGCACACTGACCCCGTGTTGCCGGGCGGCCTCCATGATCGGCACGAAGCGCGCCAGGCTTTCGCTGATCGAGCAATTGATGTTGCGTTGCGAGAAGGATTCGGACGCGGCGGCGAATACCGCGACTTCCTTAACCCCGGCAGCCACCGCGTCTTCGAACCCGCGCAGGTTCGGCGCCAGTGCACCGTAGGTCACCCCGGGCTTGCGCTGGATCTGCGCGAAAACCTCGGCCGAGCCGGCCATTTGCGGTACCCATTTCGGCGAAACGAAACTACCGACTTCTATATAGCCAAGGCCAGCGGCGCTGAGTGCATCGACCAACTGCACCTTGTCTGCAACGCTGATGGGCTGGGCTTCGTTCTGCAGACCATCGCGTGGACCGACTTCGATCAGGCGTACATGGGTGGGGAGGGGCATAAGGAATTCACCTGTTGTTTTGAGAGCGTGGGAACGATCAGATAGCCTGCTGGCTCTTGATCGTCTGTTCCAGCGCCTGGATACAGCGTTCTTCGGCGGTGTCGAGTTCCAGTTTCATCTGCTCGATGTCCAGCAATTGCTGTTCAAGCTGTTCACGGCGTTCGGTGATTTTCGCCAGCATGCTGTGCAGCTGTTTTTGATTGCCGCTGGAGGGATCGTAAAGCTCGATCAGTTCGCGGCACTCGGCCAGGGAAAAACCGATGCGCTTGCCACGCAGGATCAGCTTCAGGCTGACCTTGTCACGTGGCGAGTAGATACGTTCCTGGCCGCGACGCTCGGGGCTCAGCAGGCCTTGCTCTTCGTAAAAGCGAATGGCGCGAGTGGTGATGTCGAGCTCGCGGGCGAGGTCGGAAATGCTATAGGTCTGGCTGCTCATGGGCGCGCTCGAAAAAGAGGTCATGGCGCTAAGCTAATTCCAGCTTGACGTAAACGTCAAGCAGATCGAGCACCTGTAGGAGCGGGGGGACGCCTAGTTCTTGCCCGCGATGAACGATTACACGGGCGATCAGGTGCACCGCAGCGACCCCATCGCAGGCAAGAACTAGGCGTCCCCCCGCTCCTACATTTTGTCGAGCTTCTTCTCATGCGCCGTCACTTGCTGGCACAACTCGATCATCTGCTCACGCATCCAGCGGTTGGCCGGGTCCTGGTCGGTGCTTTCGTGCCAGTAGAGGTGGGTCTCCACCGGCGGCACATCATTGACCGGCAGATAGAAGGCATGCAGGTCATGACGCCGGGCAAAACGCTCCGGTACGGTCATCACCATGTCGGTTTGCTGCAACACCTGGGAGGCCATCAGGTAATGCTGCGAGCGAAGGGCGATCTTGCGCTGGATGCCCATTTTGCCCAAGGCCAGGTCGACATAACCGAGACCGCTGCGGCGGCTGGAAATGTGCACATGGGTCAGTGACAGGTAGTCGTCGAGGCTGAACTTTTCCTTGCTCGCCATCGGATGGCCCTTGCGCATGGCACACACGTAGCGATCTTCCATCAACTTGACGTGACGCACTTGCGGATCGGTGTTGAGCGGTGCATCGACGGCAAAGTCCAGGCGGCCAGCGGCGAGTTCCTTGGTGGTCTCGCGGCGTTTCGACAGAAAACTCTCGATGATCACCGTCGGCGCCAGGCGTCGCAGGCGCTGGAACAGCGGCGGCAGGATCACCGCCTCGGTGAGGTCGGTCATGCTGATGCGATAGGTCTTGACCGCCTGCAACGGGTTGAAAATCCGGCTTTCCTGCACCGATACCCGCAGCAGCGACAGCGCGTTGCGCACCGGACCGATGATGTTTTGCGCCATGGGCGTGGGCACCATGCCCTGGGCGGTACGCACGAACAATGGGTCGTTGAAGGTCTCGCGCAGGCGGGCCAGAGCGTTCGACACCGCAGGCTGGGTAATGCCGACAATTTGCCCGGCGCGGGTCAGGTTGGCTTCGGTGTAGATCGCGTCAAAGACGATGAAAAGATTGAGGTCAACCTTGCTTAGGTTCATGGCGTTTCGCTCTTGGCTTTTGTTATTGGAGCAGGGGGCTCGATCAGTCGATCATATATCGGTGATGAATGTTAATACACGCCGAGAATAGGCTAGGTAAATTATCAACGCTGATCTAGCATCGATTCATGACCTCAACAACGTCTTCAACACCTCGTCAAAAAAGGTAGCTGCCCATGGATTTCGCCTATTCCCCCAAGGTCCAGGAACTGCGTGAACGCGTGACTGCGTTCATGGATGCTTACGTTTATCCAGCCGAAGCGGTGTTTGAACGCCAGGTTGCTGAAGGCGACCGCTGGCAGCCGACGGCGATCATGGAAGAGCTGAAAAACAAGGCCAAGGCTGAAGGCTTGTGGAACCTGTTTTTGCCGGAGTCCGAACTGGGCGCCGGCCTGACCAACCTGGAATACGCACCATTGGCGGAAATCATGGGCCGCTCCTTGCTCGGACCTGAGCCGTTCAACTGCTCGGCGCCGGATACCGGGAACATGGAAGTGTTGGTGCGCTACGCCAATGAAGAACAGAAGCAGCGCTGGCTGGAGCCGCTGCTGCGCGGCGAGATCCGCTCGGCGTTCGCCATGACCGAGCCGGACGTGGCGTCCTCCGACGCCACCAACATGGCCGCTCGTGCAGTGCGCGATGGTGACGAATGGGTGATCAACGGCAAGAAGTGGTGGACCTCCGGCGCATGCGATCCACGCTGCAAAATCCTGATTTTCATGGGCCTGAGCAACCCCGACGCACCGCGTCACCAGCAGCACTCGATGATCCTGGTGCCGGTGGATACGCCTGGCGTGAAGATCGTTCGTCCGCTGCCGGTGTTCGGTTACGACGACGCACCTCACGGTCACGCCGAAGTGCTGTTCGAGAACGTCCGTGTGCCTTATGAGAACGTGTTGCTGGGTGAGGGCCGTGGCTTCGAAATCGCCCAGGGGCGCCTTGGCCCAGGCCGGATTCACCACTGCATGCGCTCGATCGGCATGGCGGAGCGCGCACTGGAGTTGATGTGTAAGCGCTCGATCAACCGCACCGCCTTCGGTAAACCGCTGGCACGCTTGGGCGGCAATATCGACAAGATCGCCGACTCGCGGATGGAGATCGACATGGCGCGGCTGCTGACCCTCAAAGCCGCCTACATGATGGACACCGTGGGCAACAAAGTGGCGAAAAGCGAAATCGCCCAGATCAAGGTGGTGGCGCCGAATGTGGCCTTGAAGGTGATCGACCGGGCGATTCAGATCCACGGTGGTGCGGGTGTCTCCAACGATTTTCCGCTGGCCTACATGTACGCCATGCAACGTACGCTGCGTCTGGCCGATGGCCCGGACGAAGTGCACCGCGCAGCGATCGGCAAGTTTGAAATCGGCAAATATGTGCCGAACGAAATGCTGCGCAGCGGGCACTAAGCCGCGGCGCTGTACATCACCCGCAAACGCAGTATTGCTGTGTTTGCGGGTGAGTGGATTGGCAATCACCCCTCACATCGACAGCGCTTTCACTTCGCGGCCAAACCGCTCCCGATACACCGACGGCGGCAGCCCGACCACGCTGCGAAACGCCACCCGAAAACTCTCCACCGAACGGTAACCACATTGCAGCGCGATGGACTCGGTGTTGTGCGCGCTGCTTTCCAGCAGTTCCCGGGCGCGTGCCAGCCGTTGTTGTTGCAGCCAGGATTTGGGCGAGGCACCGGTGGCTTCGCTGAACCGTCGTAAAAAAGTTCGCTCGCTCATGGCTGCCTGACTCGCCAGTTCGCGCACACCCAACGGTTCATGCAGGCGTTCGCGGGCCCATTGCATGACGCGCGACAGATCGCTGCGGGGAGTGCGGCTGACGGGGGCGGGAATGAACTGTGCCTGGCCGCCAGTGCGTTGCGGCGACATCACCAACCGGCGTGCCACCGAGTTGGCGACCTGGGTGCCAAAGTCCCGTGCCACCAGGTGCAGGCACGCGTCAATGCCGGCGGCGCTGCCGGCGGACGTGATCAACTGCCCCGCATCGACATACAGCACGTCGGGGTCGACCAGAATGTTCGGGAAGCGTTCGGACAGTTCCTCGGTATAACGCCAGTGAGTTGTTGCGCTCAGCCCGTCGAGCAACCCCGTGGCTGCGAGTACAAACACCCCGGAGCAGATCGACAGCAGCCGCGCGCCTCGGGCATGCGCTTGGCGCAGGGCCGAAAGTAGGGCTTCAGGCACTGGTTCAGTGCGGCTGCGCCAACCGGGAATGATGATGGTCCGCGCGGTGTCCAGCAGCTCCATGCCGCCGTCCGCCAATACCTGAATGCCGCCCATGGCGCGCATCGGCCCCTGATCGACAGCGACGATCCGGTGTTCGTACCAAGGAAAGTCGAACTCTGGCCGTGCCAGCCCGAAGATCTCCACGGCAATCCCGAACTCGAAGGTGCAGAGACCGTCGTAGGCCAGAATCGCGACTAATCCGGGTTCAGTGTGCATTTGGCGGAAAATTCCCAGTGAGTGTCTTGTGCGCCACTGTAGCGGTATCGGCGAGTTGGATACAGTCCTCTCACGCCCACACACGCTTTGGAGAGCACCCATGACCAGTCTGGTTCGCGAAATTCCTGCCGCCCCGTCCGCCGTTGCCCTGATGCATTTCAGCAATCGCCTGACCTTTGAAACCGACTGTTCCGACGTCTTTGGCAGCCAGCAGGCGGGTGACGTGGACTTCGTTCTGGTGGATGTACGGGGTCCACTGGCGTTCGAGCGCGGACATGTGCCGGGCGCGATCAACATTCCTGGGCGCTTGATCAACGTCGAGGTCCTGGCGGCTTACCCGAAAACCACGCTGTTCGTGGTGTATTGCGCCGGTCCGCACTGCAACGGCGCGAACAAGGCTGCGGTGAAGCTCGCAGCGCTGGAATACCCGGTCAAGGAAATGATCGGCGGAGTGACCGGCTGGCTGGATGAAGGCTTTGAACTGAGCCACCCGGTTGAACGCCCAACCAGTGCGGCAATCGGATGCGAGTGCTGATCACGACACGCCGTCGAGTCAGCTCTTGTGGCGAGGGAGCTTGCTCGCGCTCGATCGCGAGCGGTCGCCATAAAGTTGATGCGTTTATCCTGAGAGAACGCACTGACAGGTTTACGACTGCTTCGCAGCCGAGCGGGAGCAAGCTCCCTCGCCACAGGGGGAATTGCTAGACCCTGGACGCGGTTGCATGCCACTCATCCAGCGTCGCCTGCAACCAGTCGAACACTAGGCGGTAAGCGGCGCTGTCGTCCTGATCGCGGGGCAGGGGGGACTCATTGCCGAAGTGGGCATTGAGTAGCGCTACCGACTCGGCGTTCCATTCCGGATGAAACTGCAATCCCACGCGGGTCGAGCCGACGGCGTACATCTGCTGCTCACACTGGGCGCTGCTGGCCAGCAATCGGGCGTCGGGTGGCAGATCGATCGCGTCCTCATGCCATTCAAGCACGTTCAATGCGCGCCCATCGGCGAAGGTAACCGTGGTCCAGCCGGTTTCGGTCCGGGTCATTCGCCGCACATTTCCACCCAGGTTCAGGGCCAGCAATTGCGCACCCAGGCAAATGGCGAATACCGGCGCGCCCTGTGCGATGCTTGCCGCCAGCCACTTGCGTTCTTCTGCCAGCCACTGCGGACCTGCGTTGGCCTCGTAAGGTCCGCCCAGAATGATCACCGGCGCAGCGCCTGCGGGCGGAAGCTGACCAAGGTCCGCGCGAAACACCTTCAGCGTCAGCCCTCGGGACTCGGCCCAATCGTCAATCGCCCCCGGGCCTTCGGCGGGGTGGTGCTGGATCAGGTTCAGCGAGGTCGATTGCTCGGGCATGGCGCGGCTCTCTGGTGGCGAAGGGTTGTACGGTCGGCTTTTCCGTCGGAACCTGTGGCATCTTGACTGAAAACGAGGCGTTTCTGAAGGCCGGTTACAGACGTCTGAAGGCAAACGCAAAGGTCACCAGGCAGAGTTCAACACAGGAGCCCGCCATGCAACGTATCGACCATCAATTGCCCTGGAGCCACCTCGGCACCGAGCGCAGCCTCAGTGTGTTTCGTTTTGGCGCGGGTCCGCGCAAGGTCTACATTCAGGCCAGCCTGCATGCCGATGAGCTGCCGGGCATGCGCACGGCCTGGGAGCTGAAGAAGCGTCTCACCGAACTTGAAGCCCAGGGCCAGCTCAACGGCGTTATCGAACTGGTGCCGGTGGCCAACCCGATTGGCCTGGACCAGCATCTGCAAAGCGCCCACATGGGCCGTTTCGAGCTGGGCAGCGGGAAGAATTTCAACCGGGCGTTCTATGAACTCAGCGGGCCGGTGGGGGAGCTGATCGGTTCGCAGTTGGGCAGCGACGCCGAGGCCAACATTGCGTTGATCCGTCAGACCATGGGTCAGGTTCTCGACCGGTTGCCAGCACCGGCTTCACAGTTGGAAGCCCTGCACCGTTTGCTGTTGCGGCATGCCTGTGAGGCTGAGATCACCCTGGATCTGCATTGCGATTTCGAGGCGGTCATTCATCTTTATGCGCTGCCGCAACACTGGCCGCGGTGGCAGTCTCTGGCGGCGCGGTTGAAGGCCGGTGTGGCGTTGTTGTGCGAAGACTCCGGTGGCAGTTCGTTCGATGAGTCCTGTTCGTCGCCGTGGTTGCGGCTGGCCAAGGCGTTTCCAGAGGCGTCGATTCCACCGTCCAACCTGGCGACGACGCTGGAATTGGGGAGCATGGGTGACACGCGGGTTGATCAGGCTCAGGCCAATTGCGAGGCGATCCTCGGGTTCCTGGCGGAGCAGGGTTTTATTGCCGGGCAGTGGCCGCAAGCGCCGGGCGAGTGCTGTGAGGGGATGCCGTTCGAGGGCACGGAGTATCTGTTTGCACCGCATCACGGGGTGGTGAGTTTTCTGCGTGAGGCGGGGGAGTGGGTCGAGAAGGGCGATGCGTTGTTTGAGGTGGTCGATCCGTTGAGTGATCGGGTGACGGTGGTGTGTGCCGGGACCAGCGGGGTGTTGTTTGCGCTGGATCGCGGGCGGTATACGCAGCCGGGGATCTGGCAGGCGAAGGTGGCGGGGCGGGAAGCGATTCGGGTTGGGAAACTGGTCAACGATTGAGTCTGGTCTGGCTGCCCCATCTCCTGTGGGAGCCGAGCTTGCTCGCGATGACGGCCTGACAGCCGGCCCATCTCCCGCAGATGTACACAGATCTACTGTGGGAGCCGGGCTTGCCCGCGATGGCGGCCGGACAGCCGACCCATCTCTTGCAGATGTACATAGATCTACTGTGGGAGCTGAGCTTGCTCGCGATGACGGCCTGACAGCCGATCAACCTCTTGCAGGTGTACATATCCATTCCTGTGGTAACGGCCACTTGGGGTTTCGCCCTGACGGCGACTCCCTTTGGCAGACGCCCCAAAGGAAGCAAAGGTCTTCGCCCCAAGCGTACGGCACCTCGCCTAGGCTCGGCGTACCCTCACTCCGGTGTCCATCAGGGGGCATCGCCTACGGTCTGCTTCGCGACGACCTCCTCTCGATGTGTCCGGCTGCGCCGTACGGCGCTGCGCGCCCACCCCCCTGATGAACACCTGCGCTCGGCCTTCCGAAGGGGCGGGTGGATCAAGATCAACAGCGGCAGGCGAGCTAACGCTCGGCCTGTTGAGTGGTTGAGGCGGTTTTCGGGAGCGCTTCTTGTGGTGTTAGGCTCTGGGGCGAGCTCGCCGTATTTTTAAGGAAGGTCCATGTTCCGTTTTTTTGCTGTGTTGATGTTGATGGTGTCTTCCGTTGCCCATGCGGCGCTCAACGATGATTTGCCGTTGCCGTACCTTGAGCAGTCCAATCCTGATTCACGCAATCAGCCGTTGGTGATTTTTCTCCACGGTTCGGGCAGTAACGAAGAGGACCTGTTCGACATCAAGGACGAGTTGCCGGCGCAGTACACATATCTGTCGGTGCGGGCGCCGCAGGCGGTGGAGGCGGACAGTTATCAGTGGTTTCGCAAGAAGGGTGAAGGCGCCTATGACGGCGATACCGATGACCTGAATAGCAGCAGCGCGCTGATTGTCGATTTCGTGGCGCAGGCGGCGAAGAAGTATCACACGGAGGCCGACAAGGTGTTTTTGGTGGGGTTCAGCCAGGGCGCGATCATGTCGTATGAAGTTGCCTTGCGTCATCCCGAGACGGTACGCGGGATTGCGGCGTTGAGCGGTAAGGTTTTGCCAGTGTTAAGGTCGCAGCTCAAGGCCGACAAGGCGCTTGAGCCGTTGGCGATTTTCATCGGTCACGGGACGGCCGACCTGAAACTGCCCTACAGCGATGGCAGCGAGGCCAACAGCCTGTTGCAGGGCATTGCGCTCACGCCTGAGTTTCATGCCTATCCAGGCGTCGGCCACACCATCAGTGCGGCCGAAATGCAGGATTTGAACGCCTGGTTGCTGCGGATCAATCAGTAGCCGAAGGCTTATTTATCGCCAAGGATCTGTTTGACCAATGCCGCATGCCCAGCCTTGTCGTCGGCGCGGGAGATGATCTGGATCAGCATCATGCGCGTGCCGGAACCTGCCAGCAGGCTGGTGTCGAGCGTCAGACCGCCGCCCTGGGTGGCGGTGCTGTCGATCTGGCGCAGGCCCAGGCCTTTGATGGTCAGGCTTTTCTCGCTTTGCTTGTTGAAGTCAGGCAAGGCATCGCGTTGCTGAGTGGCAAAACCGGACACTGATTCGTCCAGAAAAGCAGTGTCGTTGTCTTTGACATTCAGACTATTGGGCAAGGTATTTTCAGCGATGATCAGTACGGTTTTGCTCGCCTGATTGGTGTACATGGTGCCCGTTGCGCCAGCGGTGCCCTTGGCGGCATCACCACCAGGCAGTGGGTTGGCGATAAAGCCCTGAGGCAAGGTGAAAGCGAATTTCCCGCCCAGCGCCGAGATTTTTTGCGCAGGTGCGGTTTTCGCGGCCGGTTGCTTGGCAGCGTAAACGCTCACGGCAGCGAAGCTGGTGACCGCTGTCAGCAACAGGACAACGGCTTTTTTACTCAACGACATGCAAACTCTCCGGGGTAATCGCGCAGTGGCGGCGATCATCCCACGGCCAACCTTGATCACTCCAGCGCGATCTTGAATCAAGGTGCCAGAGGCGACGTGAGGTCATTTGACGCGCACGGCGTGGGTTCGGATCCTTACTCGGCACAATCGGCTGGGCGTTCGCTGGCTACCGTGGTTGCGGGTCGCTTGGCTCGATCGTCACTTCAGGCATTCGCCGGGCATTACCACGCGATGGTGCGGCCAGCCGCTTGGTGATCAGCAACATGCCAAGGGACACTGCCACGCCGAGGACGAATGCGCTCCACCCCCAACGAGGCAGTGCCAAAGCCAGCGTCAGGCAGAACGCCGCGAACGAATACATGCCGGTGGCCGTGGCCCGCAGTAACGCGGCGGTGAATGCGGGCCCCCGGGTTTGTTGAGAGAACACCGCCATGACACTGCCGAGCACCGGGAACACCGCGAGCAAGCCGCTCCAACGCTCGCCGACGGTGCTGGCGAGCAAGGTCACCGCCAGGGTCAACAGCGCCCCGGCCAGCATGCGCAGCAAGAGTTTGTCGGATTTCGGCGCAGGGCCTGAAACCAAGGGTTGAACATGCGGGAACAGATAAGGTGCCGCGAGCAACGCAGTGATCGCCGCGAGGGTCGAAAACACCAGTGACGCTGGAATCAGCGACAACACCACGGCCGCCGTGGCCCAGCTCAGCAGGGCGATCGACAACGCTGCAGGCCAGTTGAATTTTTGCGCCGCCTGGGCGTAAACCACGCAGAACGCAATCATCGCAAACATCGCTGACAACGCCGCGGTGGCTGCTTGCGTCGCAAAGACCGGGCCCTGTTCGACGGCCAGAAAAAACAGAATTGGCCCCACCACCACCGGCAATCCCGACAGCCAACCGGCTACGCTCGGTCCCCAGCGTTTGCCGGCGAGGGATATCAGTAAGAGAAATCCGGGGATTAGCGACAGTTTCAAAAGCAGCACGGCCAAGTCCTTGGTCAATTGTCATTGTTGTCACAGCATACCCGGCTTCGTCATGCCATTTCCGGCTTGGGTACGCAGATTGCAATCGCAGGTCATGGTTGCGAGTGCATCGACTACCCTAAGAGATGAGCGAAGGCCGCCTGTCACGTCATCGGAACCGGTTTTCAATGTGCGGTCATTGCTTCAGGTGCGGCATTGGTGCCGCCTCTGGACCACCACACACATGGAGTCAGTTAGATGAAAGCAACGACCTGCGCCTGCCCCAACTGCAACTGTAAACTGGGTGAGCACTCTATCGTCCGCCACGGTAAACACTATTGCTGCGAGGGTTGCGCCAAGCATCACGAGCATGGCGAAGCCTGCACCTCGGCGGGTTGCCAATGCGCCAAGGGGGCTCACGGCTGAAAACATCCGCCTGAACGTGGAGCCGTTTGTGCTCCACGTTGAGCGGGTGTCAACTGGCGGCAGTCGTGGCGCCTCGTTACCATGGGGCCTTCTCCCTTACATCACGATTCTTGCCCATGGCCCTTGCCGCTCCGCCTGATCTCAGCGACACCGATGTGCCGGTGCAGCCATTGGCGCGCACCTATCCGCGCGGCCTGTACATCGAGCCGCACGAACATGTCTGGGGCCAGTTGTTGTATGCGATGAGCGGGGTGATGTGGGTCGAGACACCCGACGAAGCATTGGTCGTGCCGCCGCAACGGGCGGTCTGGTTGCCACCGGGGGTGGTGCACGGGATTCGGGTGGTCTCGGACCTGCAGATGCGCAATATCTACCTGCGCCCCGCGTTGGCTGCGACGTTGGACAGCAGCGTTCAGGTGATCGAGGTCGGCGGTTTGCTGCGCGAGTTGATTCTCGGGTTGGTCGAGCAGGGCGACAGTGGGCCGACGGACTATTATGAGGCGCTGGTGGGGCTGGCGTTGCTGGAGCTGAAACGGGCGAAACGTTCGCTGTTGAAGATTCCCATGCCGGACAACGCCGAGCGGCGGCTGGTCAATCTCTGTCAGGCGGTCATGGCTGCACCGTCTCTGGATATCCCCTTCGAACAGCATGCCGAAAATGCCGGCGCCAGCGTGCGCACCCTGGCGCGGTTGTTCAAGGATGGGTTGGGCATGGGTTTTGCCGAATGGCGGCGTCAGGTGCAATTGGCGATTGCAGTCGCCGAGCTGATCCAGGGCGTGCCGGTCAGCACAATCGCCCGTGAACTGGGCTATTCGCCGAGCAGCTTCAGCGACATGTTTCGCCGCGAGCTGGGTGTTGCACCCTCGCAGTTCGCCCGCGAAGGCGATTTCAGCTCCGCGCCGTAGCAGGGCATTTGGCCGAAATCCTGAAGTACTTGGCCGATCGCTTTGGCGACCATTCTCTAGACTCTGTGTATCCCCGATTACACGGAGCTCAGCATGAACTACCTCATTTCAGTGGCTATTGGTCTTGGCGTCGGCCTGCTCTACGGCGCGCTGGATTTTCGTTCGCCCGCGCCACCGGCCATTGCATTGGTGGGGTTGCTGGGCATGTTGGCCGGTGAGCAGCTGTGGCCGATGGGGCGGCAACTGGTCGCTGGCTGGATCTCCTGAAATCCCTTCATTTGTCAGATGGACATTCCCATGAAAGCACTGCAATTCGATAAAATCGGTGATCTGGCGGCCCTGCGTTACGTTGAGGTACCCACCCCGGTTCCGGGCGCCAACGAGGTGTTGGTGCAGATCAAGGCTGCGGGCCTGAATCCCAGCGACGTGAAGAACGTGCTTGGACGTTTTCCCTACACCACGCTGCCACGGATTCCCGGGCGCGACTTCGCCGGCGTGGTGGTTGAAGGCCCGCAGGCGCTGATCGGTCAGGAAGTCTGGGGCACGGGCCGCGAGTTGGGTTTTTTCGCCGATGGCTCGCATGCGCAATACGTGAAGCTGCCGGCCAAGGGCGTCGCCCTCAAGCCAACGCATTTGAGCTTTGCCCAGGCTGCCAGCCTTGGCGTGCCCTACACCACGGCGTGGGATGCGCTGGAACGTAGTCTGGTGAGCGCGCAAACCCGTTTACTGGTGATCGGTGGTGGCGCAGTGGGTAGCGCGGCGCTGGCGCTGGGAAAAATTCGCGGTGCCGAGGTGTTGGCGGCAGCGCGACGTCCCGAGCAGGTCAAGGCCTTGCAGGCCCAGGGCTTTAACACGATTCAACTGGAAACACCGGAAGCGCTGGGCGCTCAGGTCAATGCGATTTTCACCGGTGGTGCCGACGTGATTTTCGATACCACCGGTTTTTGGCTGCCGGCGTCGGTAGCGGCGTTGGCCACCTTCGGCCGCATCGCAATCATCGCCGCACCCGTCGACGGGCAGGTGCAACTGCCCGCGTTGGCGCTGTATCGCCGGGGTGGTTCGGTGGTCGGGATCAACTCGTTGCTGTACGGCGTCGAAGCCTGCGCGGCGATGCTTGAGCAGTTTGGCCGGTTTTTCGATGACGGGTTGTTGCCGTTGCCGGATGGGCTGCTGGAGTCGCCACTGGCCGAGGGGCTTGAGCGTTATGCCGAGGTGAATCAGGGCGGTGGCGACAAGGTGATTTTGTTGCCGTGATGGCTGTCGGGTTCGAGGTGTTCCATCGACGGGTGATGACGGTGGCGAGGGAGCTTGCTCCCGCTGGACGGCGCAGCCGGCCCAGTAACGATAGTCGCGTTCCAAATGTCGGAACGCGTCGTCTGCATTACGACTGCTTCGCAGTCGAGCGGGAGCAAGCTCCCTCGCCACAGGTTATGCCTCAGGCACACCCTTCTCCCACGCCGACCAGTTCTTCAGAATCTCCTGCACCAGCGGGTTGCCGGTGCGGAAGAGGTTTTCCAGGGCCGGCACAAAACCACCCTGATCGGCGTACTTGAGCAGGTTGTCGACTTCGCTGTAACCCGGATATGGACGGTCGAAGTCGGAGCCAGCGCGCACCACCGCCAGGCGCTGGATATCCACCAGGCCTTCACGGCTGGCACGCAACAGCGCCTCATACGTCGAGTTGTCTTCCTGCTGAGTCGTGCAGTAAACGCCTTTGTTGTCCGTCAGCAAACGGGTCCAGACTTCGGCACGTTCGCTCAGGCGTGTTCCGGAAAACCAGGTATTGCCGGCCAGCGTGTCGCATTGAGTGACCACCGGTGGTTGATTGGCCGGCGCGTAGGGGTATTTCACCCGCCACGCGGCGGACTCCTGGCTTTCGCTCAGAACAACTTTCGCGCTCAGGGCGAAGGCTTTGGCTTGCAGCTTCGGGTTGAGTTCGAAGACTTCGGTCTTGTAGTCCAGCGGCGGTTTTTCGTTCGGACCTTTGGTGTTGATGCCGATGTAACCGGTCGGCCACTCTTTGGGAGCGTCCCGCGAATCCAGTTCCCATTGCGTGCCGAACTCCACCAGATAATGCGCCCACGCGGCGGTGCCGATAGTGCCGTGGTGCGGGTTGATGCCGGCGATTCCGGCAATCAGGAAATAGCTTTTGCGCAGGTCGAATTTCGGTGACAGGGCCAATGCCAGCGTGGATGCCGCGGCGTTGGTCTGACCCATACCGGTGACCATCAGACACACCTGCTGCGTATTGCAGCGAATGCTCGGATACTCGGCAGAAAGCCCCGGCACGCGGATCTCCTGCTTGAGCTCCAGGCGATCAATCCAGGTTTGCGCTTCCGGGGCGAACATGCTGATCAGCATGACTTTCGGCGTGATCGGGGCCTCGGCTGCCCAGACACTGGAAGAGAGCAGGGCGCTGAAGGCCAGGCCGGCGGACAGAGAAAGGCGTGTGACGGTGTGCATGGAACCTCCTTGGTAGATGTTGATAGCGAAGCAGCTTGTCACTCAAAACTGATACCCGACACCTGCGTAGTAACCCCAACCATCGGAACGAGCGCGGAAGTTGCCTTCACCGAAATTCAACTCGCTGCCATCCTCCCAGTTACCGCCGTTATGGAAATAACGCCCGACCAGGGTGAAGCGCAGGTGCGTGAATGAATAGAGCAATACGTTGGTGGCCACGGTGGCGTTGGCCGTGCGTGCCGGATTGTCTTTATGCAGGTCCGAACCAAAGTCGAAGTTGGTGAAGCCAATGTAAGTCAGTGACGCGCCATTGCTGAAGCGGTCGATGGGCACGATGTACTTCAACTGGGCACGATACCCGTCCCACGAGTACTCGTTGCTGGCGCCGTAGTTTTCCCACTGATAGCGCCCATAGAAGTTGGCCGACAGGTTGACCCGCGAATGGGTGTCGATGTCGGTGCCCAGGCCGCTGTAAAGCGTGTTGGCGCGATTGGCGGTGCTGCTGCCGTGGTCGTAGATCCAGTCGAACGCGACATACCATTCCTTGAACGGCCCGACCGCCAGGCTGCGACCGGCCAGGTAGTCGATGGAAATACGTGGCTCGTGCTCCATGAACAACGGCGAACCGTGGTCCCAGGCACCTTTGTCGTGGCTGTTGCCGATGCCGAGGATCTTCGGGGCGTCAATATAGCCATACAGTTCGAATGGCCCCTTGCGCCCGAAGTACTCGTATTCCAGGTAAACGTCGTCGGCCGGTTGCGGGCCGAAGCTAATGTCCTTGCTGCCGATCAGCGTCAGATCCTGATTGAACCAGTCCGACAGGTACGCGCCTTTCTTTGGTGGGCTGGCTTCAGCGCTGAGCGTCTCGCCTTGGGCGGATTCATCAACGGTTTTTTCTTGAGCCAGGGCAGCGCAGCTGAGTAGTCCCGTAACGGCGCTTAGTAGCAAGGAAACAGCAACAGTGGGGCAGGACGCGGTGCGTCTGGAAGTGGCGTGCATTGAAAATCCCTGTTCGTGCAGTGGTTGGCCGAACGTGAGCGCTCATGTAGTGATCGGGCGTTCACGTGACTGACGCAAACGTTTGCATGTTGCGGACCAACTTGGAACAGACGATTGAAATAAAGGGAGATTTTGTGAATTAGCTGACGTTTTGGTTAGCAATTTGCTCCCTTGGCGAGCGTGTCTGCTCGAAAGCGGGGCAGGCTCTGCCAGCGCTTGCGCCGTGCTCTGTTAGAATTGTTGAACTTGAATTCCAGAGGTGCCCCCATGAGCGAGCCGATTCGCCTGACCCAATACAGCCACGGCGCAGGTTGTGGCTGCAAGATTTCACCTCAGGTGCTGGAGGTGATTCTGGCCGGCAGCGGCGCGCAGAATCTCGACCCTAAGCTCTGGGTGGGTAATGCATCGCGCGACGATGCGGCGGTGTATGCCATCGACGACGAGCGTGGCGTGGTGTCGACCACCGACTTCTTTATGCCGATTGTCGATGATCCGTTCGATTTCGGCCGCATTGCCGCCACCAATGCCATCAGCGATATCTACGCGATGGGCGGCGATCCGTTGATGGCGATTGCGATCCTTGGCTGGCCGGTCAACGTGCTGGCGCCGGAGATTGCCCGGGAAGTGATTCGCGGCGGCCGTTCGATCTGCGATGAGGCGGGTATCCCATTGGCCGGCGGGCACTCGATCGATGCGCCGGAGCCGATCTTCGGCCTGGCGGTCACCGGGCTGGTGCAAAAGCGCCACATGAAGCGCAACGACACGGCCACCGCCGGTTGCTTGCTGTACCTCACCAAACCGCTGGGCATCGGCATCCTCACCACCGCCGAGAAGAAGGGCAAGCTGCGCGCCAGCGACGTCGGCCTGGCCCGTGACTGGATGTGCACACTGAACAAACCCGGTAGCCGTTTCGGCAAACTCGACGGCGTGACCGCCATGACCGACGTCACCGGTTTCGGGTTGCTGGGGCATCTGGTGGAGATGGCCGATGGCAGCGGCGTGACCGCGCGTATTGATTACGACCGCGTGCCACGTTTGCCGGGTGTCGAGTACTACCTCGATCAAGGCTGCGTGCCGGGCGGTACCCTGCGTAATTTCGACAGCTACGCCAACAAGGTCGGACGCATACAGGAATTGCACAAGCGCGTACTGTGCGATCCGCAGACCAGCGGTGGTTTGCTGGTTGCCGTGACGCCCGAGGGCAACGAGCAGTTTCTTGCCGTTGCTGCCGAATTGGGCCTGAACCTGGCGCCGATCGGTGAACTGGTTGAGCGACAGAGCAACGCGGTAGAGGTGATTTGATGCTTATCGATTTCACTGATTACCGCGACATCTTCCTCAACGACCGGCCGATGATGGATGTCCGCGCGCCGGTCGAGTTCACCAAGGGGGCGTTCCCTGGGGTGATCAACCTGCCGCTGATGACGGACAATGAGCGCCAGCGGGTCGGCACTTGTTACAAACAGCACGGTCAGCAGGCCGCCATTGTGCTCGGGCATCAGTTGGTCTCGGGTGAGATCAAGGCGGCGCGCATCCAGGCCTGGGCTGATTTTGCCCGGGCCAATCCCGACGGTTACCTGTATTGCTTTCGCGGCGGTTTACGTTCGCAGATCGTCCAGCAATGGCTCAAGGACGAGGCGGGCATCGACTACCCTCGGGTTGGTGGCGGCTACAAGGCGATGCGGACTTTCCTGCTGGAAACGGTCGATCAGGCCGTCGAACAGTGTGATTTCGTGTTGCTCGGCGGCATGACCGGCACCGGCAAAACCGATGTCCTCACCCAATTGAGCAATGGTCTGGACCTTGAAGGTTACGCCAACCATCGCGGTTCCAGCTTCGGCAAGCGTGCGACCGGTCAACCCGGCAACATCGACTTCGAGAACCGCCTGGCGGTGGACGTGCTGAAAAAGCGTGCCCGTGGCATTGAACAGTTCGTGCTCGAAGATGAAAGCCGTATGGTCGGCAGTTGTGCCTTACCGCTGCCGCTGTATCAGGGCATGCAACGTTTTCCGATGGTCTGGCTCGAAGACAGCCTGCAAGACCGGGTCGAGCGGATCCTGCGCGATTACGTGGTGAATCTCTGCGCCGAATTCATCGCTGTGTATGGCGACGAGGGGTTTGCACAGTTCTCCGAACGTATGCTGGCAAGCCTCAACAACATCAGCAAACGCCTGGGTGGCGAGCGTCATCAGCGCATGTTCGATTTGATGGAGGCCGCGTTGGCCGAGCAGGCACGCAGCGGTGCAGTGGACTTGCACCGTGGCTGGATCGAAGGTTTGCTGAACGAGTATTACGACCCGATGTACGCCTTCCAGCGCGAGAAGAAAGGCGACCGAATCGAGTTTGTGGGGGAGGAGGCTGCGGTGCTTGAGTATTTGCGTGAGCGCGGTAATCGTTAAGATCGAGACGCAAGCGCTGGTTAACACCAGCGCCTGCAATCCCCGTTTAAAGCACCATCGCGCCGATCAGGCCGCAGATCACGCCAACCAGCATGGTCAGCACGGCTACGGTTACCAGCACCCGGGTATCGAAATCCTTGCGCAGCATCAACAGCGACGGCAGGCTGATGCTCGGCAAGGTCATGAGTAGCGCCACGGCCGGTGCGGTGCCCAAACCCAGGGTCATCATGGTTTGCACAATGGGGATTTCCGCGGCGGTGGGAATCATGAACAGTGTGCCGACGATGGCCAGCGGTATCAGCCATAGCAAACTGTTGGCCATTGCGCCGTCCACATGCGGGAACAGCCAGACCCGGGCAGCGCCCAGAACCAGGACTGCCAGCACGTAGATCGGAATAGTGGTCCAGAACAATTGCCACAAGGTCCGCGCCCAGCGGCTCAGAAAGGGTTGTGCGTCGGTTGTGCGGGTCGCTTCGGCCACTGCTTCCAGCGCCGCCTCCGGCATGTAATCGGGTCGCGAGATGCGTTGGGCGACCAACGAAACACCCAGCACCAGCACAATTCCCGCCACCAGCCGCAGTGCGGTAAAGCCCCAGCCGAGTACGAAGCCCATGAACACCAGCGTTGCCGGGTTGAGTACCGGGTTGGCAATCCAGAATGCCAATGCCGCCCCCACCGAGACGTTCTGACGGCGCATGCCGGACACCACGGGCGCGGCGCAGCAGGTGCACATCATGCCTGGCAAGGCGAACAAGCCACCGCGCAAGGTCGAAGCAAAACCGGCACGGCCGAACAAGCGCAGCAGCCAGTCTCGCGGAATCAATACCTGCAACAGCGAACCCAGGATCACCGCCAGTACGGCCGCTTTCCAGATCGCCAGGAAGTACACCTTGGCGTACACCAGTGCAGCGGCGAGCGGTGAGGTTTGTTCATCGTTGAGGATGGAGGCGCCGATGCTGTGGCTGTCGGCAGCCACGAATGCCTTGAGGTAGTAGGGCGACCACTTGACGTAGTAGAGGCCGATACAGGCAACCAGCAGGAACAGGGCGGGTTTCCACCAGAGCGCCAGGCCCCGGTTGGGGACCGCTAAGGAGTTGGACATACAGAGGCTCCGGACAATTAGGACAGTGGGGCATCATACTCCAGTGCAGTTTAGTCCAGAGGCCCGGAAACGGTGGGCACACGCCGACCCGTTATGTGGGACACGTCTGCGGGCCGTTGTTCAGCTCTTGCTTGTAACGATGACTGAGCAAGGTGGCCTTGCCGTTGTGCCAGGTCAGAGTCAGCACATACAGCGAGTCGAAATCGTTGGATGGCCAGTCATCGAGAAGGGCGCGTTTTTCACCGGTGGCCTCTTCCGCCACCTTGTTGATCAACTCCGGCAGATAGCCGTGGGACCAGGCCGTGTAGATGATCGAGTTGCGGTACTTGGCGTGAAGTAGCTCGTCGGCCAGTTCGCTGATGTCGTTGGCCGAAAATTCGATGTTCACCGGCAGCCCGAGTTTGATTGCGGTGGGGCTGATGGTCAGCAGGGGGCGGAGGTAGCTGTAGGAGTTGTTGAACTCGCCTTCCTCGACGTTGCGTGTCGGATTGGCGGCAAACACGTAATTGGCTTTGCCGAACTTTTCTGGCAGTAGCTCTGCCAGTTTGATCGCGCGGTTCAGGCCCTGGCAGTTCAGCTGGCCGAGACCTCCGGCGGGCTTTTCTGCATGGCGCAAGAACACCAGGGTCTGGGTGCCGTCAGCCGGTTGGGCGCGGGTCTCACTGGCTTCCAGCGCCAGGAACAGGACGCAGGTCATGAGCAAGGCCGCACAAAACACCAGGGGGCGCGGCTTCAGGGTTTTAACGAAGTTCAGGTGCTTTTTCATTGAGTTATTATTCTTCAGCGCATTCGTTTAAGGCTGACAAAACATCACACCGGAAGCTCGCGGCTTCAAAGTGCTTTTCATGTCGTGGGGTCGATTCGTCTAACGCAAGGGCAGCCTTGGAGTCCACGTGCGCCCTTTGGTTCGATTCGAATCGGCGCGCATTACTTTATCTGCGGAGCGGGTTGGCTGACCGGAAGGTTATCGACAGAATGTTTCTGAATTAACCTGGCCCCATCAGCGTCGTGCTTATAATCTAACCGCCTTGAAGGCCGGGCATCTGCCGCGACCAGCCCCCATCACCGCCATTCAACTGTCACTGGATGTTCACCATGACCGATTTGTCTGCATTCCCGATTACTGAGAAATGGCCTGCGCAGTTTCCCGAGTGGATACAGCTCTATTCGTTGCCGACACCCAACGGTGTCAAAGTCTCGATCATGCTCGAAGAAACCGGCTTGCCTTACGAGCCGCACCGGGTGGGTTTCGATACCAATGATCAGTTCTCTCCAGCATTCTTGTCACTGAACCCCAACAACAAGATTCCGGCGATCCTGGACCCCCACGGGCCGGGTGATCAGCCACTGGCATTGTTCGAGTCCGGAGCGATTCTGATCTACCTCGCCGACAAAAGCGGGCAACTGCTGGCGCAGGAATCGGCCGCACGTTACGAGACGATTCAGTGGTTGATGTTCCAGATGGGTGGCATCGGACCGATGTTTGGTCAGTTGGGCTTTTTCCATAGATTTGCCGGCAAGGACTACGAGGACAAGCGCCCGCGTGACCGCTACGTCGAAGAGAGCAAGCGTTTGCTTAAAGTGCTCGACGGTCGCCTGGAAGGCCGCGACTGGATCATGGGTGAGCGTTACACCATTGCCGATATCGCGACGTTCCCGTGGGTGCGAAACCTGATCGGTTTCTATGAGGCGGGGGATCTGGTCGGGATCAACAACTTCCCGAACGTATTGCGCGTGCTGGAGCGCTTCCTGGCACGGCCGGCAGTGATTCGCGGGCTGGAAATTCCCAAGTGACGGCAAGCGTCACGACTCCATGATTTAGCCCGGCTTAAGGAAGAGCAATGCCTCGATACGACTTCAAACAGGTGGACGTCTTCAGCCGTGTTGCACTGAAGGGCAACCCGTTGGCCGTGGTCTTGGGGGCTGACGAACTGAGTGACGAACGCATGGCGGCGTTTGCGACCTGGACCAACCTCAGCGAAACCACCTTCTTGCTGGAGCCCGGCGATTCGCGGGCCGATTATCGAGTCCGAATCTTCACCACCTTGCAGGAGTTGCCGTTTGCCGGTCATCCGACCCTGGGCAGTTGTCATGCCTGGCTGGAGGCCGGTGGCATTCCCAAGGGTGAGGAGATCATTCAGGAGTGTGGCGTTGGCCTGGTGCGAATCCGCCGCCGTGGCACCGACCTGGCGTTCCTCGCACCACCGTTGCTCAAGTCCGGCCCGCTGGATGTGGCACTGGTGGAGCGGGTGCGCCTTGGGCTCGGGCTGGAAGCCGGTGCGATTATTCGGGCGCAATGGGTTGATAACGGTGCTGGCTGGTTGGCCGTGATGCTCGCCGAGCGTGAGCAAGTGCTGGCGCTGCAACCCGATCATTCACAGATGCTCGGGCTGGCGATCGGTGTCATTGCGCCGTGGCACCCCGAACGTGATGGCGACGAGGCCCAGTTTGAGGTGCGCGCGTTCATTTCCGGGGACGGCATGCCCGAAGATCCGGCCACCGGCAGCTTGAATGCCGGCGTTGCCCAATGGTTATTGGCCGAGGGGTTGGCGCCGGATTTTTACGTGGTCAGCCAGGGCCTGACCATGGGCCGCGCCGGGAGAATTCAGGTCGAGCGGATTGGCGCTGACATCTGGATCGGCGGCTCGGTCGTGACCTGTATCGACGGCAGCTTGAACCTGTAACGCTGGCGAGCTTCTTGACCGTTGCTCGCCGCCAAACTGTTACCGAATCGGAAATAAACTGTTCTTCAACTTACGTTTGTGTCGACGTGGGAGAGGGGCATAAGCTCCCTTCCTTTATGACTTTCGTCTTGTCCAGGCCGTTGGCCTCCTGCCAGGAAAACCCATGTCCAGCCAGTTCCCCGAAGCTCGTCCACGTCGTTTGCGTCGCAATCCGCAGTTGCGCAGTCTGTTCCAGGAAACCGAGTTCACCCTCAATGACCTGGTGCTGCCGATCTTTGTCGAAGAAGAAATCGACGATTTCGTGCCGATTACCAGCATGCCCGGCGTGCGGCGGATTCCGGAGTCGAAACTGGCAGGCGAAATCGAACGCTATGCGCGGGCGGGCATCAAGTCGGTAATGACTTTCGGGGTCTCCCATCACCTGGATGGCAGCGGCAGCGACACCTGGAATGAAAACGGTCTGGTGTCGCGTATGGCACGGATCTGCAAGGACGCGGTGCCGGAGATGATCGTGATGTCCGACACCTGTTTTTGCGAGTACACCGATCATGGTCACTGTGGGGTCATGCATGCGGGGGAAGTCGATAACGACAAGACCCTGATCAATCTCGGCAAGCAAGCTGTCGCCGCTGCACGGGCCGGGGCCGACGTGATTGCGCCTTCAGCGGCAATGGACGGGCAGGTCCAGGCGATTCGCCGGGCGCTCGACGAAGCCGGCTTCAGCCAGACTTCGATCATGGCCTATTCGACCAAATTTGCCTCGGCGCTCTATGGCCCGTTCCGTGAAGCCGGTGGCAGTGCGCTCAAAGGCGATCGTAAAAGTTACCAGATGAACCCGATGAACCGTCGTGAAGCAGTGCGCGAATCGTTGCTCGATGAGCAGGAAGGCGCTGATGCGCTGATGGTCAAGCCGGCTGGTGCATATCTGGACATCATCCGTGATATCCGCGAAGCGTCGCGTTTGCCGTTGGCGGCCTATCAGGTGAGTGGCGAATACGCGATGATCAAGTTCGGTGCCGCCGCCG
Source organism: Pseudomonas sp. GW822-FHT04C11 (assembly GCF_058800905.1). Lineage (NCBI taxonomy): Bacteria > Pseudomonadati > Pseudomonadota > Gammaproteobacteria > Pseudomonadales > Pseudomonadaceae > Pseudomonas > Pseudomonas sp. GW822-FHT04C11. Next base: position 179,129 of record NZ_JBXAMS010000013.1, read on the forward strand.
GTGCGATCGATGAGGACCGTGTGGTGCGCGAGAGTCTGGGGGCGATCAAGCGGGCGGGCGCGGACCTGATCTTCACCTACTTTGCGATGGACCTGGCGTTGAGCGGCATCTAAGCCGCCGGGCGTTCCATTGTTACCAGAGGAACGGTTTGATCCCGTGGTCCCGGAAGTAACGCTCGATGACTTTCGGGTCGGCGGACAGGTCGGCGACGGCCACATAACTGTCGGGCCTTAATAGATAGAAGCCATTGCGCGCCAGCCCGGCGGCTTCGTGGGTCGGATGCCAGTCGAAAACGTGCAGTGCCAAGTGATGCTCGGCGCACCAGGCGAGCATTTCTTCGCTGGTGTCGCCGTATACGTGAACCTGCCAGTTGAGGCTTGTCAGGCTGTCGAAATTATCGGTCTCGCTGTCATGCGCCCAAGGCAGGCGATCACCGCCAAAAACATGGCCGGCGTGGCCTTCGCTCAGAGGCATCCCGCGATAATTCAGGGTGATTTGCGACACCGTACGAAACAGATACTCGCGCGCCAATTCAAATGAGACCATTTTGGGTAGCAGGAACGGTGCAATGCGGGTGCGTATCACGTCGGCCATTGCGCCTTCGGCGGAGACGAAATTGAACACCCGGTCGGTGGTTGCCACCAGTCGCCGGGCAAAGGCCATGCGTTCGACTTCATAACTGTCGAGCAGTTTGTCGTTGGCTGCTCCATTGAGAACGGCAGCGAGTTTCCAGGCGAGGTTGATCGCGTCGCCAATACCGGTGTTCATACCCTGGCCGCCGGCGGGGCTGTGCACATGGGCGGCGTCACCGAGCAAAAAGGCGCGCCCGAAGCGGAAGGTGTCCGCTACCCGGTGATGGACCCGGTAGGTCGAAAACCAGTTGACCTTGTTTACCTGAACTTTCAGGTGCTCGATGGCCCGACTACTGACGTCTTCAAACTTGAGGGTTTCAGCCTGTTCCGCGCGTTCATCGCGCACTGTTCCGATCAACCGTGCACGGCCTTCGCCAGCCAGCGGAAAAACCGCCAGAAAGTCGGCTTCATCCAGATCCACATGCAGTTCACCATTGAGCGCCAGACCTGAGGCTTCGACGTCGGCGACATAAAACACTTGCTGGTAGGTGCCGCCGGGAAAGCCGATGTCGAGTGCCTTGCGCACGGTAGAACGAGCGCCGTCACAACCCGCCAGGTAGCAGGTCTGACAGGTATGTTCCTGGCCGTCGGGCAGGAGCAACTGCGCGGTAATGCTGCCGCCATGTTCGGTGAAACCAATCAGCTCGGTGTCGCGCTCGACCACCACGCCCAACTGCTCCAGGCGTTCGATCAACAGTCGCTCGTGCTGGTCCTGCGGGAACATTTCCAGAAACGAGTAAGGGGTCAGGTCCTTGCCGATATCCTCGAACGGTAACCGCGCCACTGGTTCGCCTTTGACCCACAGATTGACTGCCGGTACTTTGTGGCCGTTCTGCACCACGGCTTGGCTGAGGTCGAGCTGGCGGTACAATTCCAGCGTCCGTGCCTGAACCGCCAGGGCGCGAGAAGTGGTGCCGGGTGCGCTGGTCTTGTCGAGTATGCGCACCCGGACTCCAAGCTTGCTGAGCCACAGCGCCAGGACCAGTCCTGTGGGGCCGGCGCCAACGATCAGTACATCGCTGCGGTTCATGTCGTTGCCCTCGGTCGAGAGTCCCGCTGAACAGGGGTGTATCCAGTTTAGATCCGATTGACCGAGGTGCTTGCATCCTCCGATGCAATGGTTCAAGAAGCGATATCCTCGGCGGTCAGAGCGCTTAAAAGGACCCATGTAAAAAATGCGATCCCATCGATTGATCATGAGTGTAGTTACGTTGTTGCTATTGGCCGGCTGCGCGAATCAGGCTGCTCGGCAAGCGGCTCAACCGACGCCCGTACAGGTGAAAGCGCAGATTGCCCGTTTGTTGCCGAGCAGCACCGCAGACCGTGAAGGTTGGGCCGCCGACATTTATGCAGCGTTTGCGGCACAAACGATCCCGCCCACCACGCAGAACCTGTGTTCGGTGCTGGCGGTAACCGAGCAGGAGTCAACCTTTCAAACCGACCCGACAGTGCCGGGGCTGGGAAAGATCGCCCGAGATGAAATCGATCGACGTGCTGCCAGGGCACACATTCCCGATCTGTTGGTGCGCGGAGCCTTGCAGGTCAGCTCAACCAATGGCAAAAGTTACAGCGAGCGCTTGAATGCGGCGCGCAGCGAGAAGGAACTCAGCGCGATATTCGACGATTTCATCGGCCGGGTGCCGATGGGCAAAACACTGTTTAGTGGTTTCAATCCGGTGCATACCGCTGGCCCGATGCAGGTCAGTGTCGCGTTTGCCGAGCAGCACGCACAGCACTATCCCTATCCGGTAGACAGCTCGATTCGTCATGAGGTGTTCAGTCGCCGTGGCGGCATGTACTTCGGCATTACACATTTGCTTGGCTACCCAGTGAGTTACCACCAAGCGTTGTACCGCTTCGCCGATTTCAATGCCGGTTGGTACGCCAGCCGCAACGCCGCGTTTCAGAGTGCGCTCAATCACGCTTCGGGAAGCAGTTTGGCACTGGATGGTGATCTGATCCGCTACGACTCGATCATGCCCGGCACGACGGAATTGGCGGTTCGCGCGTTGGGTAAACGGCTGGACATGCGCAATACGACGATCAGGGACCAGCTGGAGCTGGGGAACCGCCTGGAATTTGAAGACAGCAAGCTATATAAGAAGGTGTTCGAACTGGCGGAAACGGCTGAAGGCAAGCCGCTGCCCAGGGCAATCCTGCCGGGTATCCAGTTGCAAAGCCCGAAAATCACTCGAAAGCTCACCACGGCCTGGTTCGCCAAGCGTGTCGATGAGCGTTATCAGCGCTGCATGGCGCGTGCTTCGGCGGAGTAGAGGTAAGCGTTGGCTGTGCAAGCACCGGGCGCTGATCTCAGTAGAGCCCGGGGATGAGCCGCCAGGTCTTGGCACAGTAAGCGTCATACTCGGCACCAAACTCACTGCGCAACAGGTCTTCTTCGGCGTTTATGCGAGCAATGAGGGTTGGGAGCAGCAGGAGGACGAGCACGATCCCGACACTGGAGCGAAAGGCCAGCGCCCAACCCAGCGCGTTGATCAATAAACCGAGATAACTCGGATTACGCAGCCTTCGGTAGATACCGTCAGTCACCAGCGTATGCCCAGGTTGAATGGCGACCAGGCCGCTGAAGCGTTTGCCAAGTACGAACACGGGCCAGATCCGCAACGCGCCGCCCGCAATGAATAGTGCTGCGCCAACCCAGCGTATGCCTTCGCCATCAAGGGTCCAGAAGTCCATTCGGTCGGTATAGGCCGGAATAAACGCGGACAACACGCCAATCACCCCAAATACCGGTAGCACCCAACGGTTGGCCCGGTCTTCACGTACCCCGGAGTTCAAGTTGGCTTCGGTGAGCAACGAAGCTCCCACCATCGCCAGCGTCGCAAGGGCAATGATCATCAGGGCTGGATGCGAGAGAAACGCAGCAAAGCCACCCAGTCCCAGAATGGCGAGCCCGAGATAGACCAGAACTGCTGCAATGCTGAACACGGCCAGCTTCAGGGAGATCTTCATGGCGGGGGTGCTCGTTGAATCGTCTCTATATAAGCGTAGTGGGGTCAGGCTGATTACGGTGCCTGATCGGCCGCTTTCACCCGTCAGGATAGAAAAACTAAATTAAGTATTGACGGCAGATTCTGGACGTCTATAATTCGCCCCACTTCCGGCGCAGTCGAAACGGAAAACTCCTTGGTAAACAAAGAGTTACGCAGTTTTCGAC